>SLKC01000045.1 GCA_007134775.1 Ectothiorhodospiraceae bacterium
AGCGCGTCGGCGACGAGGCAGGCGTGCTGACCGCCCGCGCCGCCGAAGCAGCACAGGGTATAGGCCGAGACATCATAGCCGCGCGCGACCGAGATCTCCTTGATTGCGTTCGCCATGTTCTCGACCGCGATGCGCAGGAAGCCCTCCGCGACCTGCTCGGGCGTGCGCTCGTCGCCGGTCGTGTCGTGGATCTCGCGGGCGAGCGCGGCAAAACGTTGCCTCACGCTCTCGGCGTCGAGGGGTTCGTCGGCGTGCGGGCCGAACACGCGCGGGAAGAATTCCGGCTGCAGCTTGCCCAGCATGACGTTGCAGTCGGTCACCGTCAGCGGGCCACCGCGGCGGTAGCAGGCCGGCCCGGGGTCGGCCCCGGCGGAGTCGGGCCCGACGCGGTAGCGGGTGCCATCGAAATGGAGGATGGAGCCACCGCCCGCGGCGACGGTATGGATGCGCATCATCGGCGCACGCAGGCGAAAGCCCGCCGCCTCGTTCTCGAAGGTGCGTTCGTACTCGCCGGCGTAGTGGCTGACATCGGTGGAAGTCCCGCCCATGTCGAAGCCGATGAGCTGGTCATGGCCGGCTGCCTCCCCGGTGCGCACCATGCCCACGACACCGCCGGCGGGGCCGGAGAGGATCGCGTCCTTGCCCTGAAACGAGCGCGCCTCGGCGAGGCCGCCGCTCGACTGCATGAACATCAGCCGCGTGTCGCCGAGCTCACCGGCGACACGATCGACATAGCGGCGCAGCACGGGCGAGAGGTAGGCATCGACCACGGCGGTGTCACCCCGCGACACCAGCTTCATCGTCGGGCTGGCCTCATGGCTCGCCGTGACCTGGGTGAATCCCATCCCGCGTGCCATCTCGGCCACCCGGGCCTCATGCTCCTGGAAGTGATAGCCGTGCAGAAAGACGATTGCGAGGCTGTCGTAACCGGCGGCGCGGACATCGGCCAGCGCCTGCGTGGCCTCGTCCTCGTCAAGGGGCTGGAGCACCGTGCCGTCAGCGGCGACGCGCTCGCCGACCTCATGGACCGCGCTGTAGAGCATCTGCGGCAGGTCGATGCGCAGGGCGAAGATATCGGGGCGCGCCTGATAGGCGATGCGCAGCGCATCACGGAACCCGCGCGTGGTGATCAGCGCCGTGGGTTCGCCCTGGTGCTCGAGCAGGGCGTTCGTCGCCACGGTCGTGCCCATTTTCACGCTGTTGATCTGCTCGGTCGGAATCGGTTCGCCGGGGGCGATACCGAGCAGGTGGCGGATGCCGGCGAGTGCGGCGTCGTCGTACTGCTCCGGGTTGACCGACAGCAGTTTGTGCGTGACCAGGGTGTTGTCGGGCCGTCGGGCGACGATGTCGGTGAACGTGCCGCCACGATCGATCCAGAAGTCCCAGTGCTCGCTCATGCTCACAGTGATCCTTTAATGGTATGGGGTGCGTTAGGGGGGGTCGCCGGAACCGGCGGCAGGGGCCGGCTCGAGTCCGGCATCGAACATTGCGGTAATATCGATCGCCGTCGCCAGTGCGCGCCGCCCATCGGCGCCGGAAACCAATGGGGTCGTGTTGTCCCGGATCGCCTCGACGAAGGAACGGATCTCCTCGAGGATGGCGTCCGAGCGCTCGAATTCGTGCTGCTCCGAGATCACCTCCGGAATGCCCGGATACATCTCGGTGTCGCCCTTGCGGTGGACGGACAGGCGGCGGTTGTGGAAGTCTACGGCGAGGTAACTGTCGTGCTGGAAGAAACGCATCCGCCGCTCCGTGCGCGAGCTCACACGGCTCGCGGTCACATTGGCCACGCAGCCGTTGGTGAACTGGATGCGCGCATTGGCGATGTCCGTTGCCTCGGTCAGCACGGGTGTGCCGCTGGCGTCGACGCGGGCGACCGAGGAGTCGACGATGTCGAGGATGATGTCGATGTCGTGGATCATCAGATCGAGCACGACGTCGACATCGGTGCCACGGGGATTGAACGGCGCCAGCCGATGGGTCTCGATGAAGCGCGGGCGGTCGAGAATGGCATCGGCGGCGCGCAGGGCCGGGTTGAACCGCTCCAGGTGCCCGACCTGGATCAATCGCCGCTGCGCCGCGGCAAGCTCGATGAGCTCATCGGCCTCGGCGACCGTCGTGGTGATCGGCTTCTCGATGAGGACGTGGGCGCCGTGCGCGAGGAAATCACGGGCGATAGGGTAGTGCAGCCGGGTCGGCGCGGCGATGCTCACCGCTTCCACCTGGCCGAGCAGCTCGCGGTGATCGCTGACGGCGCGGACGCCGAAGCGGCTCGCGCAGGACTGCGCCGCCTCGTGGTCGGGGTCGGCTACCGCGACGAGCTCACAATCGGGAATACGCGCGTACTTCTCGGCGTGGAACGTGCCGAGATAGCCCACGCCGATTACTGCAACGGATAATGACATCAGCCTTCTCTTCCCGCGCCCGAATACCCCTGCGGGCTGGGGCCATGGGCATGCTATCTTGAGCGGTCTGTGACAGCGGAGGCTGTCGGTGCCGCGGCGAGCATACTACGATATGACCCCGATTGCGGAAACCGAGGCGAATGTGGCCGGGGTCGACGAGGCCGGGCGGGGACCCCTCGCAGGGCCGGTCGTCGCCGCGGCCGTGGTCCTGGATCCGCGGCGGCCCGTGCCCGGTCTCGCCGATTCGAAGCGGCTGTCGCCGTCCCGTCGCGAGCACTTGGCCGCCGCCATCCGGGCGAGTGCCAGCAGCGCGGCCGTTGTGTATGCGACCCCGGCCGAGATCGACGAACGCGATGTGCTCCAGGCCACGCTGAGCGCGATGCAGCGCGCGGTTGCCGCCTTGGCCCGGGTGCCGACACGCGTGCTCGTCGATGGCCGCGAGTGCCCGCCGCTGGCGATGCCGGCCGAGTCCCTGGTCGGCGGGGATGGCCGCGAGACGGCGATCGCGGCGGCCTCGATCCTGGCCAAGGTCGAGCGCGACCGCTACATGGTGGCCCAGGAGGCCCATTATCCGGGGTACGGCTTTGCGCGCCACAAGGGCTACGGCACGCGGGCCCACATCGAGGCGTTGCAGCGGCTGGGCCCCTGTCCCCTGCATCGGCGCAGCTTCAAGCCGGTCCGCGAGGCGCTCGCGGCCCGCGCGCAACCAGGCGAGGAACGACCCAGCGCATGAACGCAGAGCAGCAACCGGGATTCGTACACCTGCGGGTGCACACCGACTATTCCCTGGTCGACGGCACGGTACGCATCCCGCCGCTCATGGAGGCGCTGGCCGCCGAATCGATGCCGGCGGTGGCACTGACCGACCAGAGCAACCTGTTCGCGATGGTCAAGTTCTACAGCGCGGCGGTGGCCAGGGGGATCAAGCCGCTGATCGGCTGCGATGTGCTTTTGCGCGGCGAGACGCCCGGCGAGCCGGCGACGCCGCTGGTGCTGCTGGTACAGGACGACACCGGCTACGCCAACCTCATCGAACTGGTCTCGCGCTCCTATCAGGAGGGGCAGCGCGGCGGCGTGGCCATGATCGAGCCCCGCTGGCTGGAGGGCGCTACGGAAGGACTGATCGCGCTCTCCGGCGGGCGCGAGGGCGATGTCGCGCGGGCTTGGCTCGCGGGCAAGCGCGAACCGGCCCTGGAGCGCCTGGCCCACTGGATGGCGCGCTTCCCCGATCGCTTCTATCTGGAGGTCCAGCGTACCGGGCGCGAGGGCGAGGAAGAGTGGATCGCGGGTGCGGTCGAGCTGGCCAGCGTGATGGAGTGCCCGCTGGTCGCTACCAACGATGTGCGGTTTCTCGCACGCGAAGATTTCGACGCGCACGAGGCCCGTGTCTGCATCCAGGAGGGGCGCGTACTCAACGATCCGCGCCGGGTCCGGCGCTACAGCGAACAGCAGTACCTGCGCACCCCCGCCGAGATGCAGGCGCTGTTTGCCGATCTGCCCGAGGCGCTGGACAACAGCGTCGAGATCGCGCGTCGCTGCAACCTGGCGATCACCCTGGATCAGTCGTTCCTGCCCGATTTCCCCGTGCCCGAGGGCACGACGATGGATGCCCACTGTGCCGAACAGGCGCGCTTGGGACTCGACCAGCGCCTGGTGCAGCTGCACGGTGAGGCCGCGCCCGCCGACGCCGCGTTGCGCCGACCCTACGACGAACGCCTGGCCCGGGAGCTCGATGTCATCACCTCGATGGGCTTCTCCGGCTACTTCCTCATCGTGGCCGACTTCATCGCCTGGGCGCGGCGCAACGGCGTGCCCGTGGGGCCCGGGCGGGGGTCGGGCGCCGGCTCGCTCGTCGCGTACACCCTCGGCATAACCGACCTGGATCCGCTGCGTTACGACCTCCTGTTCGAGCGTTTTCTCAATCCAGAGCGGGTCTCGCTCCCGGACTTTGATGTCGACTTCTGCATGGATGGCCGCGATCGCGTCATCGACTACGTCGCCGAGCGCTACGGCAGCGAGAAGGTCTCGCAGATCATCACCTACGGCACGATGGCCGCCCGCGCCGTGATCCGCGATGTCGGGCGCGTGCTCGGCCACGGCTACGGCTACGTCGATCGCATCGCCAAGCTGGTGCCGTTTGAAGTCGGGATGACACTGGACAAGGCGTTGGCCGAAAGCGAGGACTTCCGCGAGGTCTACGACCAGGAAGAGGAGGTCCGCACCCTGGTCGACCTCGGGCTCAAGCTCGAGGGGCTCGCGCGGAACGCGGGCAAGCACGCCGGCGGTGTCGTCATCGCGCCCTCGGCGCTGACCGACTTCGCCCCGCTCTATTGCGAGCCGGACGGGCAGGGGCTGGTGACGCAGTTCGACAAGGACGATGTCGAGAAGATCGGACTGGTCAAGTTCGACTTCCTGGGGCTGCGCACGCTGACGATCATCGATCGCGCCGTGGAGGCGATCAACGCGCGCCGGCGCCGCGAGGGTGCCGGCTCGATCGACGCCGAGCGCCTGGAGACCGACGACGCGGCGACCTTCGAGCTACTCAAGTCCTGTGCGACGACGGCGGTCTTCCAGCTCGAATCGCGCGGGATGAAGGAGCTGATCAAGCGCCTGCAGCCGGATCACTTCGAGGAGATCATCGCCCTGGTGGCGCTGTTCCGTCCCGGGCCGCTGCAATCGGGCATGGTCGATGACTTCATCGCACGCAAACATGGCCAGCAGCGGGTGGAGTACCCGCATCCGGACCTCGAGCCGATCCTGCAGCCGACCTACGGCGTCATCCTCTACCAGGAGCAGGTGATGCAGATCGCGCAGGTTCTGGCCAACTACTCGCTCGGCCAGGCCGATCTGCTGCGCCGCGCCATGGGCAAGAAGAAGCCGGCGGAGATGGCCAAGCAGCGCACGGCCTTCCTCGCCGGCGCCAGCGAGCGTGGGGTGGAAGAGGCCACCGCGGTCTACATCTTCGAGTTGATCGAGAAATTTGCCGGCTACGGCTTCAACAAGTCGCACTCCGCCGCCTATGCGCTGCTCTCCTACCAGACGGCGTGGCTGAAGGCGCACTATCCGGCCGAGTTCATGGCCGCGGTGCTCTCCGCCGACATGGACCACACCGACAAGGTGGTCACCCTGATCGACGAGTGCCAGAACATGGGCCTCGAGGTCTTGCCGCCCGATATCAACAACTCCGCCATCCGTTTTACCGCCGTCGACGAGCGCTCCATCCGCTTCGGCCTGGGGGCGATCAAGGGGGTGGGACAGGCGGCGCTGCGCGGGCTGCTCGCCGAGCGCGAGGCCGGTGGCTCGTTCCGTGATCTGGATGACCTCTGTTTCCGGGTCGATACGGGCGCCGGCGTCAATCGCCGCGTGCTGGAGGCGCTCAATCGTGCCGGGGCCCTGGCGCCGCTCGGGCCCAACCGGGCGACCATCGAGCGCCGCCTGCCGGGTGCGCTGCAGGCGGCCGAGCAGCGCCGCCACGACGCTACCACGGGCCAGAGCGACCTGTTCGGCGGGGCGCTGCCCGATGTGACCGCGGCCCGCGGCTACGAGCTGGCGATGGTCCCCGAGTGGGACGACGAGACCCGGCTTGCGGGCGAGAAGCAGACCCTCGGGCTCTACCTCTCCGGCCATCCCATCGAGCGTTATCTGCCCGAGCTGGCGCGGTTCACCAGCGGGCGGCTGGTCGATCAGTGCGGCCGTTTCGAGTCGAATGGCCGGCGCCGCCGGGAGCAGGCCGATATCGCGGCGGGGCTGGTCATGAACGTGCGTACCCGCAATACCAGCTCCGGCAAGATGGCCTTCGTCACGCTCGACGACCGCAGCGCACGGGTCGAGGCAAAGATCGGGCCCGAACTCTTCCAGCGCTGCGGTGCCCGTATCATCCCCGACCGTGTACTGGTCATCGAGGGCGAGCTGTCATGGGACGACTTCAGTGGCAACTACCAGATCCGCGCACGCGATGTGATGACCATGGATGAGGCGCGTGAGCGCCATGCCCGACTGGTGACGCTGCGCGTCGATGTGCGCGCGGCCGGCAATGGCTTTATCGACCACCTCGAGCAGGCCCTGACGCCGTTCCGGGCCGGCAGTGTGCCCATCTCGGTGGAGTACGAGGGCCCTGCGGCCCGGGGCCGCCTGCGCCTCGACGAAAGCTGGTCGATCCGGCCGACGGACGATCTGCTCAATCGCCTGCGCGTGCTCGCCGGTGACGAGGGCGTTCGGGTCCAGTATTGAGGCGAGGCAGGCAGCATCGACCGCGCAGTGGATTGTTGCCGTTGCCCAGCCGTGTATCATGATGGCTCCGCATGGAGCCGCTGGATGAACAGAACAAGATGAATCCCAATTTCCTCGATTTCGAACAGCCCATCGCCGAGCTAGAGGCGAAGATCGAAGAGCTGCGCTACGTCGGTTCGGACGCTGACGTCAATATCAACGAGGAAATCCAGCGCCTGCAGCAGAAGTGCGACTCGCTGACGCGCAGCATCTTCAGCAAGCTCAAGTCGAAGCAGATCGCGCAGCTCGCCCGCCATCCGCAACGCCCCTATACCCTCGATTACATCGAGCGCATCTGCGATGAGTTCGAGGAGCTGCACGGCGATCGCCTCTATAGTGACGACACCGCCATCGTCGGCGGCCCGGCACGGCTCGCGGGCCGCCCGGTCATGGTCGTCGGCCACCAGAAGGGCCGCGACACCAAGGAGATGATCCGGCGCAATTTCGGCATGCCACGCCCCGAGGGGTATCGCAAGGCGCTGCGGCTGATGAACATGGCGGAGAAGTTCCGCATGCCGGTGCTCACCTTCATCGATACGCCGGGGGCCTATCCCGGCGTTGGCGCCGAGGAACGCGGCCAGAGCGAAGCCATTGCCCGCAACCTCGCGGCGATGTCGGAGCTGCGCACGCCGATCATCTGCAGTGTTATCGGCGAGGGCGGCTCCGGGGGAGCGCTCGCCATCGGGGTCGGTGATCGCCTGATGATGATGCAGTACAGCACCTACGCCGTGATCTCGCCCGAGGGCTGCGCCTCCATCCTGTGGAAGAGCGCCGAACGGGCCGGCGAGGCGGCCGATGCCATGGGGATCACCGCGCAGCGCCTCCGCGAGCTGGAACTCAATGACGAGGTCATCGAGGAGCCGCTCGGTGGCGCCCATCGCGATTACGACACCGCCGCACAGCGCCTGCGCGATGCGCTGATCGGCGCACTCGACAGCCTCGACGGCACCGACGTCGATGAACTTCTGGCGACCCGCTATCAGCGCTTGACGGCCTACGGGCGCTTCCGCGAGGGCTCGTGATACGCGGTTCCGGGGTGGTGTGACGGGCGCCGACCCGGAGGCCCGCTGTGCGGCCGCGCTCGACGAGGCGTTGGCGCGCCACGGGCTCCAGCGTGCCCCCCTGCTCGTCGCCTTTAGCGGCGGACCCGACTCCAGCCTGCTACTCGCCCTCGCTGCCGCACGCGGACCGCGCCGCCGCGTGCGCGCGGTCCATGTCGATCACGGTTGGCACTCCGCGTCGGCGGAGTGGGCCGCGCACTGTCGAGTCGTCGCGGCCGAGCTGCGGGTCTCCTGCGAGGTCGTGACGGTGGACTGCACCGCGCGCGCGGGTGAGGGGCCCGAGGCCGCCGCGCGCGCGGTGCGCTACGCCGCACTCGCCGAGCGCCTCGGGCGCGGCGAAGTCCTGCTGACCGCGCATCACGCCGACGACCAGGCCGAAACCGCGCTCTTCGGCCTGCTGCGCGGCGGTGGCGTGCGCGCACTCGCGGCGATGCCCGAACTCCGAACCTTTGCACGGGGCTTCCACCTGCGCCCGCTCCTGGAACGACCCCGTGACGTCATCGCGGCCGCGGGCGCTGCGCGCGGCCTCGCCACGCTCGCCGATCCCGCCAACGAGGATACCGACCACGACCGGGTGTTCCTGCGCCAGCGGGTCCTGCCCCTGCTGCGCGAGCGCTGGCCGCAGATCGACGGCGGGCTCGTGCGCAGCAGCCGCCTCGCGCGCGACAGTGTTGCCGTGGAGGATTCACTGATCGCGCACGATCTCGCGCACTGTCGCGGTTCGCGGGATGGCACGCTCGAGGTCGCACCACTGATGCGGCTCCCGCCGGCGCGCCAGCGCGCGCTGGTGCGGGGCTGGCTGCGCCGCGAGGGCCTGGCGGTCGCGCCCGAGCGCCGGCTGCACGAGGCCTTGCGCCAGGTCGCCGACGCCGCGCCGGATCGCAATCCGCGCATCGACTGGCCCGGCGGCGAGATCCGGCGCTGGAACGGGCTGCTCTGGGCCCGGGCGCCCCACCCCGATCCGAGCCCGGGCGAGCGGCATGTCTGGTCGCGCCCCGACCGCCCTCTCGATCTCCCCGATCAGCGCGTGCAACCGGAGCGGCTGGTCGCGCTGTTCGGTGGTGAGAGGCCGCGGGGGACGGTCGAACTCGTGCGACGCATGGGCGGTGAGCGCCTGGTCCCCGCCGGCACGAGCCGCGAACGCGCACTCACCGAACTGCTGCGCGCTGCGGGTCTACCGCCCTGGCAGCGCGGGGCGGCCCTGCTCGTCGAGCACGAGGGTCGGGTCGTCGGCGTGCTGGCCCGTGGACTCACGCTGCGGGCCAGTGAACCGCCGCGCCCCGATTCTCCCACCCGTTACGACTGACGCCGTCAGGACCAGCCGAGGTTATCCTCGGATGGCTCGTCATCCCGGCTCAGCATCTGGCGGACTCGCTGTCCCAGGGTCGTGCGGTTGCGCGCCGGGTCGGTTTCGGGCATCGCCTCGGTCATGAGCCCGGCCGCGGCGCGGAACGCATCGTCCCAGGCCTCCTGGTGCAGGGCCGTGAAACGCCCGCCCAGCTGCGCCTCCAGGGTCTCGATGAGCGCCTTGCGCATGCTTTCGAAGTGCTCGCGCTGGACGCCGTAATGGGTATGTCGGCCGCCGAGTCCGCCGAGTACCTGGCGGAAATCATCGGGCTGGTCGAGATGGCGGATCAATGTCCGGATCACGGCGAGAAACTTCTGGCGCTGGTCCGCCATGTTGTCCGAGAACAGCTTGCGTGTGCTGGGGTCGATCCGGAACAGGCGGTCGTAGAAATCCTGAATGAACGTACCCTCCTCCTGCTCGACCACGCGCCAGTTCTCGCGTACCAGCGCGATCTGCTCGGACTCGATGTGTTGCCGGGATTCCATGGTGGTTCCCCCTTGGGCTTGTTGTTGTTTCCCCGGACCGCGGAGCGGTGGCTCCGCGGACCACGCGCCAGAGGCCGCGGCGAGGCGGATTCCCCATGCGCTGTGCCACCCCCTGCCGTTCCGTTGTCTTGGAAAACGACTCTCGCGGTCCTCCCGCCGAGAGGCTATCGGATCGCGCGTTGGCCATCTTTGACGTGGATCAAAATCGCGCGATTTCAAGTGCGCGCTTTGCGGGGTGCGACGGTATTGGATTTGATCCAGATCAATTCAG
>SLKC01000081.1 GCA_007134775.1 Ectothiorhodospiraceae bacterium
GCCTGGTCGTCGCCGAAACCGTCAATGAGGAAGGCGTGTGCCGGTGCGGCGGCGATAAAGGTACCTGCTACCGCCACGCCCAGCGGCAGTAGGGTTCGTTTCAGAGTCTTCGCAAGATTGTCCATGATTCTAGCCTTCTTGGCTGCAGTTCCGTTCCCGGCCGGCGGATTTGCCGATCGGGGGAGGATGATCATCCTCTACAATCGGTAATGCATACACCGCGCCAGGTTTTCTTTTCCTCCGTACTACAAGGACTTGCATCCAACCGGGGGCGGTGCTGCGGCGCCGGATGGGGCTTCTTGTCAAGAATGGCGACACTGCGCACAGGCGCGGCGCGATCACGACGACGCCTCCAGCTCGGCGAGCAGCTTCTCCGCTGCCTCGCGCTCGCCGAAGGTCGCCTCGCTGGCCAGCACGCGGCGCAACTCCGCGCGCGCGGCTTCGTACTGCTCATCCGCGGCCAGGGCGCGCGCAAGGTGGTAGCCGAGCGCCGGGGCCTCGGGCGCCTGTTCGCTCGCCGCACGCAGCTCCGCGATCGCGGTGTCGATGTCGCCGTTGTAGAGCAGCGCGACGCCGAGCGTGTCACGTATGGCGGCACTATCCGGCGCCCGCTCCAGGGCCTGCCGCGCGAGTGCCACCGCCTCGGCCGAATCGCGTTCACGCAGGTGCCAAGCGAGATTGTTCAATGCCCGGAGCGCTTGCGGATCAACGGCTAGAGCAGCGCGGTAGGCCGCGATGGCGTCCTCTTCCTGCCCGAGTTCGGTGTAGAGGTCGCCCATCTCCTGCAGCAGCCCGGCACCGGCGGGGTTGTCCGCATGCCAGTCGGCGAGGACGGTCACGGCGGCCTCAGTCCGGTCCGTGCGTGCCAGTGTGCGCCCCAGCGCCCGGGCCAATGACTCGCTCGGCGCCATGTCGTGGGCACGCGCGTAGTAGTCGGCACCCGTGGCGTGATCCCCGGCGCGCTCGACAAGCATGCCGCGGCTCTCGAGGACGAAGGGATGATCCTCGAAGTCCGGCCCGAGCCGATTCAGCAGCGCCTGGGCGTCTGCGTCGTCGCCCAGGCGCACGCGAGCCCGGGCCTGCAGCATCAACGCCTGGGAGTGATCGGGCTCGTGGGTGAGCAGGCGGTCGAGCTGTACCAGTGCATCGTCGTGCCGTCCCAGGTGTGTGTAGGCGCGGGCGAGCAGCAGATGGGCCTGCGCCCGCGCGGGCTCGGCTTGGAGGAGCGGCTCGAGCAGCTCGGTCGCCGCCTCGGGCTGCTCCAGGGCGAGCTGGGCACGGGCCGCGCGCTCACGGAGCGCGGGCTGCATGGCGATACGACCGTCGGCCTCGGTCACCACGGCCAGCGCGGCGGCGGGCTCACCGGCGGCCAGGTGGTGGTCGGCCAGCGCCCGGCGGGCGCGGGCCGATTCGGGGGCGGTACCGACGGCGCGCGCCTGCTCGAGCAGGGCTGCGGCGCGTTCGGACGCGCCACTCGCGGCCTCGGCCTCAGCGAGGGCGACCAGGGTGTCGACATGCTCGGGGTCGACCGCAAGTACGGCCTCGTAGTGTGTGCGCGCGCTCGCGGTGTCGGCTTCGACGAGGGCAAGGCGGGCGAGATTGTGCCGCGCGACGGGATCGCCGGGCTCGCGCTCGATTGCGCGCTCGAGGGCGGCGCGGGCCGCAGCGCCGTCGTCGCGGGCGAAATGCACCAGCGCGGCGAGGTTGAGGGGCAGCGCCCGCTCCGGGCGGCGCTCGGCGAGGGCCTCTGCTTCGGCGACCGCGCGCTCGAGTTCACCGCTGCGCACCAGACTGACGATCAGCAGTTCGGCCGCTTCGTCTAGCTCGGGATCAAGCGCGAGCGCCTCAGCGAGGCGCTCACTGGCCGGGCCGTCGCCACTGCGCAGCTGGCCCGCACCCAATTCGAGCTGGATCGCCGGATCATCGGGGCGCAGCAGCGCCAGGCGCTCAAGGTGAACGACTCCCGCCTCGTCGTTGCCCAACGCTATCTCGATACGGGCAAGCAGCGCGCGCGCCTCGGCATCGTGAGGATACTGCTGCACGATCGGGTGCAACGTGCGCCGAGCGCGTTCGTGGTCGTCGAGCGCATACTGGGTCGCGGCGAGCAGGCGCGCCGCCTGGGGCGATGGCGAGCGCTGGTTGACCCAGCGCAGGTGCGACGCGGCCTGATTGAGTTCGCCGGCGCGGTAGTGACACGCCCCGAGTTGGTACCGAGCCTCGACGTACTCGGGGGCGTCGGCGACCGCGCGGCGGAATTGGTCACAGGCGCCCGCCTCGTCGCCCTCGACGGCGAGCACCAGGCCCTCGGTAAAGAGGTATTGGGGTGTTCGGGTGACGCGCCGGCCGAGGGTGTCGAGGTCGTCCCGCGCAGCGGCGGCATCACCGCGCGCGATGGCGAGGCGGGCACGCAGCAGCCGGTCACTCGCGCGCTGGGCCCCGAGTTCGATCGCGCGGTCGATCGCTGCCTCGGCAGCACCGGCATCGTTGGCGGCCAGCTCGACGGTGGCGCGGTGGCGCCAGACATGGGGCGATTCGCGGTGCTCGTCGAGGGCACGCGCGACCGCGCGACGCGCCGAATTGACCTGGCCACGCGCGATGGCCAGTTCGATGTGGCCGAGATGGGTCTGTAGCTCGCCCGACGACAACGCCTCAGCCCGGTCGAGCGCCGCGCGGGCGCGAGCGGACTCGCCGCGGGCGACGTGGGCGCGACCGCGCAGGGCCTCGATGCGCGCCTGCGTGGCCGCAGGCCAGTCTGGCTCGGCATTGACCCGCTCGAGCAGTTCCTCATGGCGTTCGAGACCGAAGAGCGCGATGCCGAGGTCGACGAGCAGTGCCTGCGGCGGGGCACCGCGGTCGAGGGCGCGGCTGAGTTCCTTTTCGGCCGCGGCCATATCCTCGGTCGCGACGTAGACGCGCCCGAGCAACGCCCGCGCATCCACATGATCGGGCTCCGCCTGCAACGCATTGCGCAGCTCGATGATGGCGGCACGCGGGTTATCCTCGGCGTAATAGGCGCTGGCGCGCTCGTAGTGGTCAGTGGCCGCCGCACCCTGCCCGCAGCCGACGAGCAGTGCGAGCGCGAGCGCGGCGCCAGCGAGGCGCACACAGGTGTCGTAGCGTGTGCGTGGATTCCTGACATCCCGTTTCATGATGGTACCTCCTTGAGAGTGTATCCGACCGGCGGGAGGCCGGCACTGCGGCCCCGTTACGGTCTCCAAACCGCTACCCGTTCATGGGCCTGCCGCCCGGGGCTCGGGATCGCCGCGAGCGGGGCGCAGGTCGTGCTTGTCCAGCAGCGCGTACAGCGTCGGCCGGCTGATCCCGAGCAGCTCGGCGGTGCGCGAGAGGTTGCCGTCGCCATGTTCGAGCGCACGCTCCAGGGCGTGGCGCTCGGCGCCATCGCGCACGGTGCGCAGGTTGAGCGGCAAACCGCGGTCCGCCGCTGGCGCGAGCTCGAGTTCGGCGGCCGTAATAGCGGGGCCATCGGCCATGATCACCCCGCGCGTGAGCCGGTTGGCGAGCTCGCGGATGTTGCCGGGCCAGGGGTAGTCATCGATGGCGTCGATCGCGTCGGTGGTTAGCGTGGTGAGCCCCCGCCGCTGCTCGGTGGCAAGGCGCGCGAGCAGATGGCGCGCGATAATGCCGGCATCGCCTTCGCGCTCGCGCAGCGGCGGGATGCGGATAATGACCTCGCACAGCCGGTAGTAGAGGTCTTCACGGAAACTGCCCTCGGCCATCAGGCAGTCGAGATCGCGGTTGGTCGCCGCAATCACCCGTACATCCACCGGTATCTCGTGGCGGGCGCCGATGCGCTCGACCGTGCGCTCCTGCAGGAAGCGCAAGAGCTTGCTCTGCAGGTGTGACGGCAGATCACCGATCTCGTCGAGGAAGAGCGTGCCGCCTTGGGCGTGCTCGATCCGCCCCGGCGTCTGCTGGTGCGCACCGGTGAAGGCGCCCTTTTCGTAGCCGAAGAGTTCGCTCTCGAGCAGCGTGTCGGGAATCGCGGCACAGTTGAGCGCCACAAAGCGCTGCTCCGCGCGTGGGCTCAAGCGATGCAGGGCACGCGCGACGAGTTCCTTGCCGGTGCCGCTCTCGCCGAGCAGGCAGGTCGTGGCGAGCGCGGGGGCGACCTTCTCGACCATGTAGCGCACGCGGTCGATGGCGGCGCTCGCGCCGATGATTTCACTCAACGGCGTAACCGTGGCCCCCTCGATCAAGCGCCGGTTCTCGCGCTCGAGGTCGTCGAGGCGGAAGGCGCGCTCGACGATCACGCGGAGCAGATCGGGGTCGAGCGGTTTCTGATAGAAGTCGTGCGCGCCGAGACCGATCGCGCTGACGGCGTGGCTGCGATCTTCCTGGCCGGTGATGACGATCACGCGCGTGCCCGGGGCAGCCGCAAGGATCTCCTGCAGAGTCGCCAGCCCCTCGCTGGCCCCACCCGGATCGGGCGGCAGGCCGAGATCGAGGGTGACCACGCGGGGCTCGTGGCGGCGCAGCCGCGCCAGTGCCTCCCGGCGATCGCCGGCCTCGACGACGGTACAGCCGTCGAAGCACCAGCGCATCTGGCTGCGGATGCCCGGGTCGTCGTCGACGACCAGAACCACACGCTCGCCGGCGCTCACGACGCCACCACGCGCGCGGACCCCACCACGGCCCCGGTGGCCGCGGCCCTGGGCAGCACCAGACGCAGGCGCGTGCCCGCGCCGGGCACGCTCGCCACCTCGATGTCGCCGCCCAGCTCGCGAACCAATTCGCGCGCCTCGAAGGCGCCGATGCCCATGCCGGAGTTGCCCTTGCTTGAGGCGAAGGGCCGGAACAGCTCGTCGCGCACGAAGTCGCGGCTCATGCCACTGCCCGTGTCCTCAATCTCGATTACGGCCTCGAGGTCGGTCTCCGCGTCGGCGCCCTTGTCCGACAGGGTCACATGGACGCGCCCGTGCCCCGGTGTCGCCTCCTGCGCGTTCTGCACCAGATTCACCAGGATCGCCGTCAGACGCTCGCTATCCGCATCAACCCAGATGGGATGGCCCGGTGTCTCCGCGACCGGCACGGGGTCGGCGTTCGCGCGTGCAGCGACGGCGGCGTGGACGGTGGCGACCAGGTCGATACGCTCGGCTCCAGCCGCTGCATCCGTGCGCAGCCCGCCGCGCAACTGACCCATGAGCTGATCCATGCGGGCCACTGCCTGCTCGATGGTGGCGATCGCGTCGACACCGAAGGCGGGATTCTCGCCATGGCGCCGGGCATTGCGCGCGAGCAGCGAGAGCTGGCCGATGATGTTCTTGAGATCATGCAAGACAAACGCCGACAGGCGATTGAACGTGGCGAACTGGCTTGCGCGCGCCAGCGCTTCGGCGGCGCGCTCCTGGGCGAGATAGGAGGCCGCCTGGCGGCCGATGATCCGGAGCAGATCGAAATCCTCCCAGTTCAGCGCCCGACGGCCCGCACGCGAGCGCGCCAGCACGACGAAGCCCTCCAACTCGTTGTGATGCTGCAACGGCACCACCAGCCACGCCTGCGGCAGCTGCAGCAGCCACTCCGGCGGTTGCGCACCACCGCCAGTCGCCTTGGGTTGGCGCCACTCCTCGACCACGATGACCCATCCCGGTTCACCACCGAGCAGCGCTGCGAACCCGCCGTCGACTGGCTCGGCCGCAGCCTCGGGTTCGGCCATGTTCCAGTGGGCGACCGGTACCAGATGCTGCTCGCGGCGCTGCCAGAGCACGCCGGCCGGGCTGTCGACGACCTGGGCGATGGCCCGAATCGCGCGCGCCGGCAGCGGCGTGGGCTCATCGGCGTCCGCCGCGAGCGTGCGCGTAAAGCGGAGCCACTCCTCGCGGTAGTCGTAGCGGTAGTTGTAGAAATGTTTGCTAAGGAAGACGCGGGCACGCGCACGCAGCCGCCCCGACGCGAGCAGGATCAGCAGCCCCAACGCGCCGCCCACGAGAAAAACCGCCTGCACGGTACCGGCCCAGGCACCACCATACACCTCGATCGAGTAGGCGGCGGCCGCCATGAGTACGAGGTAGCCGCCCGCGATCGCCAGGGTCGCCGTGTGCAGCACGAAACCGCGGGAGACATAAACGTCGAGCTTCCAGGACGGATTGCGCGCCGCGGCGACAGCGAGCAACGGTGCGACCAGCGCATTGACGTAGCCCCGCGCGGCCCAGAGCGCGGGGTCGGGGCGCTGGCCGAGCCAGGCATCGGCGAACAGGAAGAGATCGTAGGCGAAGATCGCGCCGATGCCGAGGCAGAGGTACTTCAGCGACCAGCGCACGCGCTCGCCGGCGTTGCGGTAGAGCTGTTCGACGAGGACCAGCACAACCAGCGCGCCGGCGATGCCCCCGATCAGCCACAGGCCGCCGGCGCGGTCACCCATGCCCGCGCCGGCGAACAGCGCCGCGGCTAGCGCGAGCAGCCCCGCGACGACGGCCACCGCCAGCACCCGCAGTACCCGCAGCGACGCCGCGCCTGCCAGTGGTGCCAACAGCACCAATAGCAGCGCGAGCCAGCCCGCCAAGCGCAGGCCATCAGCGGCGACAACGGCCGGCAGCGACACGGCGTCGAGGCCGTGCAGCAGCGTCAACGCCAGTCCCCAACCGGCCGCGAGCAGTACCGCTGCGAGCGGCGCCAAGCCGTCGCCCCGGCGCCTGCGGCCGAGCCACAGCACGATCGCGACCACCGCGTACGCGGCGGCGGCGAGTGCGAAGCCCACCATGGCCATGCGATCGTCCATCATCCCTTCCCTGTCGCTTGTCCGCCGTTCCCTGGCATCCCGCCGATCACGGTTGCGGGCGCCGCGGCCGGCCGGCTAACCGCACCGAATCGCGCTACGACCCATTGCGCCAGGCGCCATCGGCCGCACTATGGTCCCTCCGCGCGGGCCACCCGCGCCTTGTGGATTACGTGGCGCAGCAGCAGCAGCGGCGGCATCCGCAGCCAGTGCGCGCGCACAAACAGCAGCGCGCGCCACGCCCGCGTGCGCCGAGGCTGTTCGCCGCCCGCGCAGGGGCGACTCGCACCGTCCACGGCCCGCACCATGAGCCCGGCCACCGGCGCCGCCGGGCGCCGCCGGGCCAGAGCCGCCGCCACCGCCGGCGGAACCGGGGTACCGAACCGGGCCTGCACGTGGCGCACCGCATGGTCGACGGGGCGCTCGCAGCGCAGGCGCACTGCCTCGCCCACCAACTCCTGCCAGAAGGCGTCGCCCTCGTGCGCACCGTAGTGGCGCAGGATCCGGTCGAGATCATGGAAATCGCGCACCGCCTTGTCCCACTCGGTATCGGCCAGTAGATGGACGGCACAGTGGATGGCCAGGTGGGCCGGCGCGGGCACGGTCAGGCCGGGCAGGCCGGGGGTCGCCACGGCCCGGTCGAGCAGCAGGCGCGGGTCGGGCGGGCGGCGGGCGGTCGCCGGCAGGATATTGTGGTGGAGGTCGAGTGTACTGCCGCGGCGGCGGTGCTGCAGCGGCGGTAGTTGGTGCATCCATTCACGGTAGTAGCGCTCGTCATAGGCATCGAGGCCGGCGGGCTGCCACCCCGCCCAGAAGAGCATCCGTTCGACGCGTTCCAGATCGGTGCGCGCGACCAGCAGGTCGATATCGGCGCAGTGGCGCGTGCGCGCGTGCGGCAGGCCCGCGGCCAGATAGGCAGCGCCCTTGAGCAGCAGCGGCGGGGCGGCCAGCCCGCCGGGCAGCTCGGTGACCAACCGGGAGAGTTCCCATTCGAGGGCGTCCGCACGGCGTTGGGCGGCGAGCCCGGCGCCGCGCAGGTGATCGCGCGCCGCGCCCGGTGCGCGTCCCTGGCCGCCTTGCTCGGCGAGCAGCGCCTCGAGCGTCGCCAGCAACCGGGCCTCACGCGCCTGCGGGATGAGGCGATCCCACTGCTCGGGCGCCAGCTCGCCGAGGCGGGCCGGGCGCGCAAGGCAGTCAATCAACAGCTCGGAGCGATCCGAGCCGCCCGACCGCCTCTTCCAGATCACTGTAGGTGAGATCGAGGCAGGTGCTGCGGTTGACCAAGTCCGTGGTCCGTTCAAAGGCGAGAGTCCCCAGGGTGGTGAAGTTGAAGGCATTGTCGACCAGCCGAAAGAAGCCGCGCTCGCGCGTTTCGGTCTGCAGCCGGGTCGGCGCACCCGGGATGAAACGGGGAAAGACGAGCCAGGTCGGACAGGCGGCGTCTGCCGCCTGCAGCGCACCGCGGCGCGGCGCGCGCAGATGGGCGACTGTCCCCTTGAGCGTGTCGTGACAGGTGGCGCCGATGACCGCATCGGGCGCGAAGCGGCGAATGACATCGATCGCCGCGTTCTTGAGGCTCACCGGTCGGCCGAGGCCGTGCAGATGGCCCGTATCCAGTGCGACCAGCGCGATCTCGTCGGAGAGCAGCTCCCAGCCGCGGCTGGCGAGCGCCGCGCAGAGCGTGCTCTTGCCCACCCCCGGCTCGCCGGGCAGGATCAGGGCGCGCCCGGCCCGTGCGAGCACGGCGGCATGGAACAGCAGATAGTGATTGATTTGCGTGGTCACGCACCAGTTCAGCCCCCACTCCAGCATCGGGTAGGCCTGCGGCCGCGGCAGCGGCCGGAAGACCTCGCGGCCGTCGAAGCGGAAGCGCACCTGCGGCCGGTACCAGCGCCGGGCGCCGACGGGGCGATCCAGGGCGACGTGGAAGTCGGCAAAGCCCGTCGCCGGCTCAAAGGCATCAGGGGGATAGAGCGACGCCAGACCCGCCGCGACGGTCGCAAGGCGCGCCCGGATGCGGCTGCGGAACGGCCCCGTCACCAGGGTCAGGCCGGGCCCGGCCAGGTCGGCGGCGAGTCCATTCGCCGTTGTGGCGGTCACGACGGCACCACCCGGTGAACCAGCTCGGCCTCGGCGAGCGCGTCCAGGGTCTCGGTCATGGCCGCCGCCTCCGCGGCGGAGGCGGCGTCGACCACCGGCGCAAAGCGATCGGCGTCGGCGTCGATCCGAGCCAGGAGTTCGCCCGCCGACGCCGTCAGCAAGTGGGTATCGCCGGAGCCGCCGTGATAGGCGAGCACGCTACCGCCGACGCGGCACCACACGACCCGCGGGTCCACGATCCATCGCTGTGGAACGGCCATCCTGGCCTCACGGCCCCCAGTTCGGGGCGCTCTGCGTATTCTCGATGAAACGCCGTACCTGCGCCTCGCTCAGCCAGTCGCCCGTCGGCGTCTCGTAGTGGCCGTTGAGCACGGCCTGGGTCACCATATCGACGACTTGGACCTCGGTCAGCGCCCGGCTCACACCGTAACGGGCGTTGAGCAGCGCGGCCGTGCCGAAGCGGAGGGTCTGGCGCGTGTCGTTGCCGACGCCGTCGATAGCCATGGGGCGTTCCAGCGCCTGCTGCAGCGTGCAGGGCTCACCCGCGACGGTAAACGAGAGCGCTGGGAAACCGTGGATCGAATCGAGGCGCTCGCCATGGGTCTGGCGCCAGCCGCCGTAGTGATCCTTGCTCGCCGGCCCCTGCCAGTAGCCCGGGGTCTCGCCACCGCAGTCGGTAAGTTCATGGTGCATCGAGGTGTTACCCGAGACCCAGCCCGAGACCGAGCAATTGGCACCCGCCCAGAGCGGCCGCCCCGGCAGGGTCAACAGGATGGGGGTCGTGCCGAGCACCAGCTTGCCGAAACGCCTGCGCGACGGGTCGGGCGCTACGCCCTTCGCTCGCTGCGCGCCCGCGTCGCGGGCATCCCCTTCTGGCGAGGTTTTCATGGCCGTTCCCTGACATGCGTCATACTGCATTCCCTTGGACCGCCCGGCCGCAGACTCTCGTGACTCACGCTCACAGCCACCGTGAACGAGTGA
>SLKC01000089.1 GCA_007134775.1 Ectothiorhodospiraceae bacterium
ACGATCCGCGTGGCCACTACTACCAGGCCGGCCAGGCGGTGGCCGCAGGATTGCACGAGCTACGCGCGCGCCACCGCGCGGGCGAAATCGATGACACCGAGCTGGCGCGGGCGGCACGCGAGTTTATGGCCTTCGACAACCCCCACGCGCGCACCGAGGCGCTAGCGGCGTTCGGCGAAGTGCCGCCGGACCCGCGCAATCTCGACGCAATCACCGACGCCCTCGACCAGCACCATGCCGCGCAGCTCTTCGAGCCAGCGCTGGAGGAGTTCCGGCGCTACGACAGCGATGAGGCCCACCGACGCATCGACGCCTTCCTCCAGTCCAACCTGCGCACCGGCGCCCATCGCTCGGCCGAGACGATCGCCCGCGGACTCACACCCTTCCTGCGCACGGACAACCTCGACGAGTTCGCGGCGATCGCCGACGAGCTGCGCTCCGACAGTCGCCGTGCACAACTCATTCGAGACGCCATCAAGGCATATCACCGGCGCGATCCGAATGACTAGGCGCAACGTCATTCGCAGCGGACCTCGGCAGCGCGGAAGCTACGTGTTGGGCGCGACGTGCTGACAAAGGATCGTCGATGGGGCCCTCTGCGCGAAAAGCGTCACGACGCTGGGCATGGCGCAACCGATCGCCGCCCGCCCGCACCCATGCACCCGCATGCATCGAATCGGCACCGGCAATCCCCGGCCTGATGAACGTGTCTCCGGGCGCGTTGTCGCAGCGCCTGCCTGCGCACACAACTATGGCTGCCCCCGAGCGGACAGGGTAAGATGGACCCGTGGTGGCCAGGAAGGGTCACCGTAATCGGGCCGCTGATCGAATCCTCGATGGTGGTCCCGGGTAAGGAACACCACCATGCACGCTAGCTTGCGCCATTGCCCCCGATCCGTCGCAATCCCGTCACTGTTGATGATGTTGTTGTTCGTCGCTGCCTGCGGTGGCAGTGGCTCCAGCAGTGGCTCTCGGTCCAATTCCGATTCCGCGGATTCCCCTTCCGTGCAGTCAATCGCCATTTCGCCTCCCAACCTGCGCGTCCAGGAAAGGGGGGAAGGCAGAGTCGAGCTCCATGTTCACCTCTCCGATGGCAGCTCGGGGCGCGCCACGGAAGGCGTCTCGTGGAGCTCGCAGGACAGCAGCGTTGCTCGAATCGAAGGCGATCCGCGCGGTGACTCCGCCGTGATTCGCGGGGAGGAAATGGGTAGCACCACGGTCCTCGTGGCGTTTGCCGGGCGGACGACCACGCTCGAGGTGGAGGTCGGTTTGCTTGAGATCGAGCCGAGCATCGCGGTCCTGCCGCAAGGCATGGAAAGACAACTGAACGTGCGCGCAGTATTCGCGGGTGGCAGGGCGGTTGACGTTACGAACGAAGCGCGCTGGTCCATTTCGGACGCGGATATCGCGGCCATCGATTCGGCTGGCGCCCATACCTGGTTGTTCGCGAAGGCCCCGGGGAGTGCCGTCATCCAGGCAGAGTGGGAAGGCATGCGCGCCGCTTCGCAACTGGTTGTGCAAACCAAGAGCGAGTTCGATGCGGGTGGAGGTTCGGGAGGTTCGGGAGGTTCGGGAGGTTCGGGAGGTTCGGGAGGCTCGGGAGGCTCGGGAGGTTCGGGAGGCTCGGGAGGTTCGGGAGGCGGTTCCGGTGGCGGATCGGACGGCGATGAGGAAACCGGCCCGCCTGCCCTGATCATCGAGCCCACCGATGTCGACCTCGTACTGGGCGAAACGCAGGAATTTCGCGCCTACGCGGCCGCCGATGACGGCTTCGAAAACGTTACCGGAGACGCCGCCTGGTCCTCGACCAACGAAGCCGTCGCCACGGCCGATGGCGGCACGGTGACGGCGCTCAGTCCGGGTGTAGCCGATCTCATCGCGTCGCATCAGGCGGATCATGCAACGGCGCGCGTCACCGTCACCACGACGCGCCCCGGAGACCCCAGTGACCTCAGCGTCACGGCGTTTCCGAATGCACAGGTGCATGGGGAAAACTTGAGCGTTGCTGTTAGCACAGAACTCGTATTCAGTGGTCCGCTGGGTGGGAGTGAAGCATCGGGTCGGATCGCTCGGTATAGTGTTGCTGCACCACACGAGTTACATCCCTCTCAGGGCATCGCGTTCATCGATGGTAGTGCATTGGCGATGCTCACACCCAACGTGGACGTCGCCCCCGAATCCATCGCTGTATTCGTGGATGCATCCGAGGGTGGCTCCACCCTGAAAGGTGCTACGAGTACGCGCGTCGTCGAGTCGTTCAGCGACATCCTCAATCCTACCGGTCGCATCACCAGAAACACGGCGGACCAGACGCTGACATTCGATCTACGACTCCATAACAGCTCCAACCGACGCTTTGAAATCATCGACTTTGCACTGTTCCAGGATGACGAAGAACTGAGACTTCGAGAAATCAGCCGTGAGGGTTCACGGATCCATCCGGCGGGCCGTGCCCGGATCGCCGCAACGGCGGAGCCTGCTGACACTCAGGCGAATTTCATCGGCCGCGTGACGTTCACCTCCGAGCTCACCGACGGAGAACGCGAACTCGAGTACGACTTTGGTACGGCCGCGGGATTCTAGCCACGACTGCAAGCCGGGGCTCAAGGAAACAGGCCCACACAGCGGGCGACACGGATTGTGCCCATGACAACATGGTCGCCAACGCCATACCGCCGGCCATTGGACCGAGAGATGCATCCCCCGAAGGGACTGACCGAGCACAGTCCGCAGCCGTAGGGCTTCCGCTTGGCACGGCATCTGACGACCTGTTATGATTGATTTGAACGTTTGGGTCGTTATGACTCCTTAACTCGATTGTAACCGCGCCGATAAGTCATTACATGCCCCTGTTGCCGTCTTCGACTACCGTCGAGACTGCGCCTTTCAGGGCCCTGCACGACCATACAAACGAATCCCCCCCCCTTACACAACCCGGAGGAAGACGAAACCATGGCAACTACGAGCACCCAGACAACCGCTAGCGCTGCGACCGGCGGCCGCAAGAAGGCAGATCTCACCCCACTGCGCGAGATGGATGGCTACATCGGCTCGGCGCTCGTGGACCTGTCGAGCGGCATGACGCTGGCCACCGATGGTGGCGGCCAGACCATCGACATGGAGATGGCCGCCGCTGGCAATACCGACGTCATTCGCGAAAAGCGCGAAATCGTGACCAAGCTCAGGCTCAACGACAAGATCGAGGACATGCTGATCTCGCTGTACAAGCAGTACCACCTCTTGCGCCCGCTCGAGTCGAACGACGACATCTGCGTCTACGTCGTCCTCGACCGGGCCAAGGCGAATCTCGGCATGGCCAAGAAGGATCTCAACGAGTTCGAAAAGGGCCTCGAACTCTGATTCACAAAGGGCATCGCAGGCGGGTCATGCTCCCAAGCGCATGGCCCGCACCTGCACTCCATTCGCAGTTCCCCAACCCGCGTCTGCGCGGCGCAAGCGCGAACCGAATAGGCCACAGGACCGGAGTCGTGGCTCCCAGGAGTGATCATGTCTGCAAAGCCCAGTACGATTGCCTGCGTCGGCCTGCCCGGCCATGAGCGGACGATGGTGCGCCTCGTTACCGAAGTCGAGGCCCAAAACCTCGAGCGCCCATGGCGTTACGGCAGCCCCGATCGCGCCGACGTGGTCTTTCTCGATCCCGCCGCGGATCAATTGGACGGACACGCTGTATCGCCTGTCACCAGGCCTGCTCTCGTCGCGGTCATCAACGCCGACGCACCCACAGCAACCCAGACCCCGCTCGGACGCCCCGCGCTGACGCTGCGTCGACCCATCGACTCGGAAGCGATCCGACAGACACTACAGACGGTCGATCAGCGCGCCGCTCGCCACCCCGCTTACACCGAAGGGGGCGCGCAAGAGGCCGATAAGGCACTGTCGCCGGCGCCGCTCGGCTTGGCGCTGCACGAGGCCATGGTCGAAGGCGCCACGCGCACGAGCTGGCGGCTCACATTCACGGATAATGAGAATCACGTACTGATCCTTCATCCGGGCCGCGACCAGCTCCGCGGCGCCGTCAAGCGCCTGGGCGCCGAGCCGCTGCATGGCGGCGCGACGGTCACGCGCGCACGCATCGCGTCCGAGACAGCCAATGACGACTCCGCCATCGGCACCGATCGCAGTAACACCCTGTACGCGTTGCTGTGGGGACTGGGCTACCGCACCGAACCGGCGCTGCCCCTGTTCGGTGATCCCCAGCGCGCGACGATCCACCTCCGATTCTGGCCGCGCATCGGCGAGCTCGACCTCGACCGCGAGGAGCTGCGCGCCCTCACGCGCCTGTTCCGGCGCTCCTACCATATCGGCGACGCCGCACGTGCGACCGGGCTCAAAGAAGAGGCGCTGATCGCGCTGATGAATGGCGCATGGCTCGCCGGCGACCTCGCCGTTGACGCCTCCACACCCAGCGACCGCTCCACTCGGCGACCGGCCGCGAAGGTCACGCCGAAACTGATCGATCGCATCCGCAATCGGATGGCACGCGCATCATGAATGTCCGAGAACACAAGATCGTGATCACCGGCACGATGGGGGCGGGCAAGACCACGGCGATCCGCCAGATCAGCGACCACCCGCCGCTGTTGACCGATGTCGCCAACACCCGCCGCGACGAATCGGACAAGGCGACGACCACCGCGGCGTTCGACTTCGGCGAGCTCGACCTCGGCGATGGCGAGGTGCTGCGTATCTACGGCACCCCGGGCCAGGAGCGCTTCGACTTTATGTGGCCGATCGTCGCCCGCGGCGCCCTCGGCATCGTCTTCCTGCTCGATCTCTCCCGCGAAGATCCGGTCGCCGATCTCGAGCGCTACTTCAGCGCCTTCGGCAAGCAGCTCGGCGAGACGCCTTCCGTGCTCGCGCTCAACAAGCTCGACGCGGTCGAGGCCGCGCCCGTGGCGCTGTTCCAGCAATACCTCGAAGGCCGCGGCCTGAGCTGGCCGATCATCCCCACCGATGTGCGCGAGCGTGAGCACGTGCTCGATCTCATGGAGGTGGTCTTGAGCCTTAATGAATCCCTACTCACAGAGGAGTCGTAATGGACGCCCATGCCGGTGAACTGCCCCCCGAGCTTGTCGAGCAGTGCCGCGACACGCTCGAGCAGGCGATGGCGGAGACCGACGGCACCGTGTTCGCGCTGCTCGCCACCGTCGACGGTTTGGCCGTCGCTTCGTCGACCGCACCGGGCTGGGACATCGCCGCCGAGCGCGTCGCCGCGATGGCCAGCTCCGGGCATGCGCTCGGCGACACCCTCGCCGGCGAGATCGGCGCCGACGACTGCAACGGCGTGATCATCCCCACCGACCGCCTCAGCGTGGTCTTCCTCGCCGTGCCCGATGTCGCCGCCCCACCGCTAATCCTCGGCCTGGCGGCGACCGCGCAGGAGAGCCTGGGCTCGGTACTGTTCGCCGCGCGCTCCTGTGCCCACGCCATCCGCGATGGCCTGACAGCTACCACGTGAGCGAGGCATCGCTTGCAGGGCCAGTCACGAATGCAGCCGAACGGGGACGATCGCGGCCCGGTTCCGCCAAGAGTCATGGGAACACCGTGGGATTGCCGACCGAAACCCGGCCTGGTTTCCCGCATGCGTCATCAGTCCGCCGGAGGCGTGAATGAGCCTTTCCGAACACGAGCTGGTTGACCAGTTCGCGGCGGCCGGCTTGCCCCTGGACCCGACTCTCGTCGCGATGCTGGGCGAACATCCGGATCACCGTACGCCCCGACGAGGCTCCGGCTTCACCCAGGCGACCCGGCATCTGGCGGCCCGAGTGAACGAGCCGCGCGCCGCGCGCGACCTCGATGATCTCGCCCTGTTCGCGGACTGGCATGATCCATCCACGACACAGCGGATCCTGGCCAGCCTTGAAGAGAGCGCCATCGAGACCTGGCGGCACTGGCATGTGGCCCCGCCCACCGCGCTGATCCCCGACGCCATCGGCGAGCCGGGCACGGAGATCATTGCGGCAGAGGCCGAGCGCCAGCGCCGTCTCGCGACGCTCGCCGATCAACTGGAGCGCGAGGAGAGTCGCCTGCTGGCGCAGATCATCATCGCCACCATTCTGCCCCACCGCGGCGATCGCAATGGTTGGGCGGAGATCGCGGCCTGGCCGGAAAGGCTCGAAGTCGGCAGCTGCCCCACGGCCGAGAAGTGGTTCCTCGAACTCGCCCACGGCTTCGTCCCGCGCAAGGGGCGCTGCAACTTCATCGTCGACAACGACGATCGCCCATTGCTGATCGAGAAGGTAAAAATGGGGGATTCCCACTCCTGCATCTCACTCGCACCCTTCCTGCTCAACGGCGTGTGCCTACCCCCGGGCAGCCTGCTCGCCGTCGCGTATCCCGAGTCGATCCTCGAAAATGCGCCAGCGAACGCACAACTGCCCGGTCAATGGTTCCGTCTCAGCGACTGCAGCGGCATGCGCATGCTGCGGCTGACGACGCTGTCGGTCTCGCCGGGCAACCGCCAGCGGGCCTTTTCATCGCACTTCGAGGCCCAGCAGGCCGAAGGGCTGCTGGCGCCGGACGACACCGAGCTAAGCCAGCTCGACGCCATCGCCGAGCGGGAGGTGGCATGTCCGGCGACGCCGTGATCAACGCCTTCTACAGCCATGACTACTGCGTGCGCACGCGCAACGGTGGCATGGAAAAGCTCGCCGGCGTTGCCGAGGCCGCCGCGCAGTCGCCCGCGATCACGATCCGCGATCCCGGCGTCATCGATGTCGACCACCTCTTCCGCCTGCACGACCCGGCCTATGTCCGCGACTTTCTCGACGGCACACCGCCGCTGGCGCGCAGCCAGAACTTGCCCTGGTCGCCGGCGCTGCGCACAGCGGTGCTGGCGATGCAGGCCGGACAGTTGCGCGCGACCGAGGCGGCCCGGTGCGACGGCATCGCGGTGAACATCGCCAACGGCTTCCACCATGCGCGCCATGCTCGCGGCAGCGGCTTCTGCACCTTCAACGGCCTGGCCCTGGTGGCACTGGCCCATCCGGACTACCGCGTGGCCGTCCTCGACTGCGATCAGCACGGCGGCGACGGCACCGAGGATTTCGCGGCGCGCCTGCCGAATCTGTACAACTACAGCATCTTCGGCACCTCCTTTGGCTGCAACGGCGGCGTGCGCAGCGTCATCGATCCGATCGAGAAGGGCAGAAACGCCGAGCGCCGCTACATGGCCGCCGTTGCGCGCGCCTGTACCCAGATCCGAGCCTGGCAACCCGACCTGCTGATCTATCAGGCGGGTGTGGACTGCCATATGGACGACCCCCTAGGCCGTGGACCGCTGTCGGGAGCGGGACTTATCCAGCGCGACCAACGCGTCTTCGAGTTCTGCCGCAGCGAGGGGCTACCCGTGCTGGTCACGCTCGCCGGCGGCTACCAGGCATTCAGCCGCACTGTAGATCTGCACATGAACACCTTCGAGATCGCGGCGGCGGTCTATCGCGAGGGTATCGGTGAGCCAGCGGTGGCCGGCGTCGCGCAGCCCGTCGCCGATGGGTGAACCACCAGTAATCGCCCATGGTGTGGTGACCACCGGTTCTTGACGGACCCGATTTCAAAAACCGGTGGCCCCGGAATCTTGCCATTGACCGCGGCATTGGGCGGCGCTAGCGTCTGATTGCCGCTTGCTGCACGGATGTCCGCATGAAAGGAACCGCTGATCACTCCCCACTCGGCCCGGACGCAGTGCTGGAACAGGCCCTGGCCTGGCGCGAGGCCGGCAAGGATGTCGCCCTGGCGACGGTGGTCTCCACGTGGGGCTCGGCGCCGCGCCGCCCCGGTGCCCAATTGGCCGTCACGCGTGAAGGCGAGATGGCCGGCTCCGTCAGCGGCGGCTGCGTCGAAGGCGCGGTGATCGCGGAAGCGCGCGAGATCATGGCCAGCGGCGAGCCGCGCGTACTGGAGTTCGGCGTGACCAACGACGAGGCCTGGGAAGTGGGCCTGGCATGCGGCGGCACGATCGAGGTATACGTGGAGCGTATCGACTGATGGACCGCGGCCTCCTCCAGCAGCTCCTCGCCGATCGCGCGGCTGGCCGCGCCGTGGTGCTGGCCACGGCGCTCGACGACGGCGAGCAGCACCTGCTCCACCTCGGCGATGCCGCCAGCGAGATGGACACGGCCTGCCGCACGGCGTTGCGCTTCGACCGCGCCGATACTCACGAGATCGCGGGCCGGCGCTGGCTGTTCAATCCCTATAACCCGCCCCTGCGTCTGTTCGTCGTCGGCGCCGTGCACATCGCCCAGCCGCTGGTGGCGCTGGCGACGCAGACGGGCTTCGCGGTGACCGTGATCGACCCGCGGCGGTCGTTCGCGACCCCCGAACGGTTCCCCGATGTCGACCTGGAAACCGCGTGGCCGGACGAGGCGCTTGCGGCCCACGTACCGGATGCCCGCACGGCCGTGGTCACGCTCACCCACGATCCGAAACTCGATGACCCAGCCCTCGCCACCGCACTGCGCTCGGAGGCGTTCTACATCGGCTCGCTCGGCAGCCGCCGCACCCACGCCGCACGCTGCGAGCGGCTGCGGGGGATGGGTTTCGGCGAGTCCGAACTCGATCGCATCCATGCCCCGGTGGGCCTCGCCATCGGCGGACGCGCGCCGGCCGAGATCGCGGTCTCGATCATCGCGGAGATCATCTCCGTGCTGCGACAGGGCCAATGATCGGCGCCCACCGTCCGGGCCACGACCATCGCCATGAGCTTTGACCCGCATGCCGTACGCGCGCAGTTCCCGCTCTTGGTGGAGCCACCGGGCGGCGGCCCCCTGCACTATCTCGACAATGCCGCGACGGCCCAGGTCCCGCAGGCGGTCCTCGATGCGGTCAACCGCCACGAGGTGACCGCGCGCGCCAACGTCCTGCGCGGCGTGCACCGCCTTGCCGAGGCGGCGACCGCGGCCTATGACGACGCGAGGGCGACCGTAGCCGAGCATATCGGGGCGGGCGCACCGGATGAGGTCATCTTCACCAGCGGCTGTACCGCGGCCATCAACCTGGTCGCCCACGCCTTCGGCAGCCGACTCAGCCCCGGTGACGAGATCGTGCTCTCGGAGCTCGAACACCATTCGAACCTCGTGCCGTGGCAACTGCTGCGCGAACGCACCGGGGTGGTGCTGCGCACCCTCCCGGTCACGGCGAACGGCTCGCTCGATCTGGCCCGACTGCCATCGGTCGTGGGGCCGCGCTGTCGACTCATCGCGGTCACGCACGCCTCCAATGTCACCGGTGAAGTGACCGACGTCGCGACCATCGTGGCCGCCGCTCGCCGCGTCGGGGCGCGCGTGCTGCTCGACGGCGCACAGTATGTGCCGCATGACCTTCCGGACATGCGCGCGCTCGATGTCGATTTCTACTGCTTTTCCGGCCACAAGGTCTTCGGCCCGACCGGCGTGGGGGTGTTGTGGGCACGGCGTGAGATCCTGAGCGAACTGCCGCCCTTCCTCGGTGGCGGCGAGATGATCCGCCGCGTCACCCTGGACGAGACCACGTTCGCGCCGCCGCCGCAGCGCTTCGAGGCGGGGACGCCGCCGATCGCCCAGGCCGTCGGCCTCGCCGCGGCAACGCGCTGGCTGGCGGCGCAGGACACCGCCGGTGCGGTCCACCACCTCCGTGCGCTCACCGACCGCCTCCTGGCCGGGCTCGACACCCTGGCGGCCCGCCACCGCCCGATCCAGGTGCTCGGCCGCCCGGCGCCACGCACCGGTCTGCCGATCGTGGCCTTGGCCGTCGACGGC
>SLKC01000182.1 GCA_007134775.1 Ectothiorhodospiraceae bacterium
CCGATCCATCAGATCGGGGTAGGCGGTCTGCTCTCTGCTGCACTTTCCGTCGGCTCACGCCGCCCAGGCGTTACCTGGCACCCTGCCCTGTGGAGCCCGGACTTTCCTCCAACGCCCGATTTCGGGCGGCAGCGGCTGCCTGGCCGACTCCGCAGGGTATTATACCAGTAGAGCGGCGGAGCGCCGAGAGAAACGACCGCTCACGAACGGGCGATGTCCCCGCCCGCGGGCAGCGCGTTTCAGTCGGGCTTGTGGCTCTCGCCCTGTTCCAGCGCCGCGCGGTAGGCGACCTTGCGGGGCTGACCGGTGAGGCGGGCGGCAACGGCGGCGGCGCGCGCCGGGGGCAGTTCGGGCAACAACGCGTCGAGCACCGTTGCCAAATCGGCGCTGCGCTGTGACTGCGGCGTACCACCCGCGACGACGAGCACGACCTCGCCCCGGCGCTGATCGGGGTCGGATGCCACGAACTCGACGAGGGCACCGAGGGTGGCTCGATGCACGGTCTCGTAGCGTTTGGTCAGCTCACGGCAGAGCGTGGCCGGGCGCTCCGTGCCGAAAATCGCGGCCAGGTCGGCGAGCGTACGAGCCAGACGATGGCAGGACTCGAACAGCACGAGGGTCGCGGGCTGGTCGGCCAGGTCCTGCAACCAGCTACGGCGCGCCCGGGATTTTGCGGGCGGGAAACCGGCGAAGAGGAAGCGATCCGTGGGCTGACCGGCCGCGGACAGGGCCGCGGTGATCGCTGAAGGGCCAGGGACGGGGACGACGCGAATACCCGCCTCATGGGCGGCAACCACCAGGCGAAAGCCCGGGTCACTCAGCACGGGCGTGCCGGCATCACTGACCAGGGCGACCGTGGCGCCAGCGACGAGACGCGCGACGAGATGCGGGATTCGTTCGGCCTCGTTGTGCTCATGCAGCGAGGTCTGCTCGGCGCGTATCCCTAGGTGACCGAGCAATGCCCCCGTGTGCCGGGTATCCTCGGCAGCAATCACGTCCACGCCCGCGAGCACAGCCTGTGCGCGCGGGCCGAGGTCATCGAGATTGCCGATCGGCGTCGCGACGATATGGAGTGCGCCTGCCTGGATTGACACTGTGCGGGGGCGTCCCGATACTGCATGCCTTTGGCTACTCTGCCCGCGAGCTGTGAGCGACTCAAGCCCACCGATGACGCGTCTCCAATCCGTCCCAGTCCCGCTCTGCTGGCTGCTGATCGCCCTCGCGCTGGTCCTGGGGGCGTGCGCCCCGAGGGAGCCGGCCCCGCCCGATCCCGATACGGTACGTGAGCGCGTCGCGGAAGCCGAGCAGATGCTCGCCGACGACCGCCCCCTTGGTGCCGCGCGGATCTACGACGCGCTGGCCGAAGAGACCGAGGGTCACGAAGCGACCCGCTGGCGCCTCGAGGTGGTCGAACTCCTGTTCGATCACGACTACCCCGAGGCCGGCCTCGAACAGCACCGCGCACTCGACGCGCGCGAGATCCCGCGCGGACTCGCATTACGCAAGCGCGTCACCGATGCCCAAGCCGCAGTGGCCCGGCAACAGGCCATCCTGGCGCTACGGACGCTGCCCGCCATCACGCCCGAACAGGACGAGCGTGTCCAGGCACGCATCCACGAAACCCGGGCACGCGCCCTGCAACTCGAAGATCGGCCGGCGCGGGCGCTGGCCTCCTGGATCGAGGCTCGGGCGCTCCATGGAGACCTCGAGGACGAGCGTGCGCTCGCCCGCAACCGGCAGGCGACCTGGAATCTGCTGGACAGCCTTGAGCGCGAGACACTGGAGACCATTGCGACCGAGGCAGAGACCGCGGACGAGCGCGGCTGGGCGACACTGACCCTAGCCGAACGGCGCGCCCGCACCGGGCAAGTGTCGGTCGATGAGGCATTCGCTGCCTGGCGCGCGAGTCATCCGCACCATCCGGCCGCCGAGCGCTTCGCCGACACGCTGCGCGAGCGCGTCATCGAACGGCTCACCTATCCCGAGCGTGTCGACGTGCTCCTGCCCCTGAGCGGGTCTCTGACCGATCGGGCAGGGGCCATCCGCGACGGGCTGATCGCCGCCTACTATGAGATCCCCGATTACATCAATCAGCCCGAACTCGTCTTCCACGATATCGGGGACGAAGGCTTCGGCATGATGGCGGCCTACGAACGGGCCGTGGAGTCGGGGGCCGGGTTCGTCATCGGTCCACTGGAACGTCACGAGGTTGCCCGCTTCACCGACATCTACGAGCTGCCCGTCCCGGTCCTGTCGCTCAACTATCTGCGCGCCGACGCGCGCGAGCCGCCCCCTGAGCTGTACCAGTTCGGCCTGCGCCCCGAGGATGAAGCACGACAGGCCGCCGAGGCCGCTGTGCGCAACAACCGCTTCAACGCGGTTGTGCTCGTGCCGTCGGGCGAATGGGGCGAGCGCATGGAGCGAGCGTTCACCGAGCGATTCGAGGAGCTCGGCGGTGCGGTCGTGGCAACGCGCGCCTACAACCCGGACCAGACGGACCACCGTCAGCGCCTGCAGTCCGTGCTCAACATCGACGACAGTATCGCCCGCCTGCAGCGACTGCGGAACACTCTGGGGACCAGCGACATCGAGTTCGATCCACGCCGGCGTGACGACATCGAGGTCGTATTCCTCGCCGCCCAGCCCCGGCAGGGTCGGCTGCTCAAGCCGCAGCTCGATTTTCACCGCATCGGCCGGACACCGGTCTACGCCACGTCGCATGTCTTCACCGGCGCAGTCGACCCCGATGCCGACCGTGACATGAACGACCTCTACTTCACCGAGTCGCCCTGGCTGCTCGCCCGCCTCAACACCAACCCCGACGGCACCGCCCGCGCGCGGGCCGACTGGCCCGACAGCCATATCCATCAGCCACGCCTGTTTGCGCTCGGTGCCGATGCACTCGAAATCCTCCCCATTCTCGATCAACTGCGTGAAGGCATGGGCGACGCCCACCCCGGCCGCACCGGACGGCTGACGATGTCACCCGACGGACGCATCGCGCGCGAGCTGGACTGGGCGCAGTTCGTTCGAGGCCGTCCCATGCCCGCGGATCTCCCCGATCTCGAACCGCCGGCCCCATTGCCGCACGGCCAACACCGCGAGCGCGCGGATGACGAAGACTGAGCGCCAGGAGAGCGGCGAGGCCGCCGAGGACCGCGCCCAGGCCTACCTCGAGTCAGCCGGCCTGCGTACGCTCGCGCGCAACTGGTCCTCGCGCCTGGGCGAGCTCGACCTGGTCATGCGTGATGGTGAAACGATCGTCTTCGTGGAGGTCCGCTACCGAACCCGGAGCAACCCGGTGGACCCACTGGAGACCGTTGATCGGCGCAAGCAGCGCCGCATCGCCCGGACCGCCGACGCCTGGCTGCAGCGCAACCAATGCGGCGACCCGCCAGCGCGTTTCGACGTGGTCGCGATCGCCGGCGGTGGCGAACTCGAATGGGTGCGCGACGCCTTTGACCTGGATTGAGAGAGGCTCTGATGAACCCCGGTGACGTCATCCGCAGTCACTTCGACAGCAGCATCGAAACGAAGCGGGCAGCGTGCGATCAGCTTGCCACCGACATCCCCGCGGCAGCCGATCTGATGACCGATTGCCTGCTCAATGACGGCAAGATCCTGGCGTGCGGCAATGGGGGTTCCGCCGGCGATGCCATGCACATCGCCGCGGAGCTGGTGAACCGCTTCGAAATGGAGCGCCCCGGCCTGCCCGCGATGGCATTGACGGCGGACACGCCCACGGTCACGGCGATCGCCAACGACTACAGCTATGATGAGGTTTTCAGCCGCCAGGTCCACGCACTCGGCCGCCCGGGAGACGTGCTAGTCGCGATCAGCACCAGCGGTACCTCGACCAACGTCGTCGCGGCGGCGGGGGCTGCGCGCGAGCGCGACCTGCGGATTATCGCCCTGAGCGGGCGTCCCGGACGCCGGCTGGGCAGCGCCCTCGGGCCCGAGGATGTCGAACTTGCGGTCCCGAGTGACTCGACAGCGCGCGTGCAGGAGGTTCACCTGCTGATCATCCACTGCCTTTGCGACCTGATCGATCGCAAGCTCTTTGGGGTGTGAGGCGCGCGACGGGACCGCGCCCCGTCGCGGCTATTTGATCACGCGCAGGTTGGGGCGCCGCGGTCGCGGCGCATCATCGCCCTGGTGCTCGCCAGCGGTGGCGTCTTGGTTGGTGTCGGTTTCGGCCGGGGTATCCGCCGGTTCTGTATCGGCGGAGTCGGCCTCGGGTACCGTCTCATCCGTGAACAGCATGCCCTGCCCGTTCTCGCGGGCGTAGATCGCCAGAACCGCCTCGATGGGCGCGTTCACCGACCGCGGCTTGCCGGAGAAGCGCGCGTTGAAGGTAACGCCCTCATCACCGAGCACCAACCCCTGGGTCGCGGTCGGTCCGATGTTGAGGATAATCTTGTCGTTGTCGACAAACTCCTGCGGCACGTCGACGCCGGGCGCCCCCGCGTTAACCAGCAGAAAGGGCGTGCAGTCATTGTCCACAATCCATTCGTAGATCGCGCGCAACAGGTACGGTCGACTCGACTTCATCACAACATCTCCCTGGAACTGTATTCAATCATACGCTCGCCGACGGCCCACTGGCCACTGCCAGCCGACACGTCCGGGTGCTGCACCATCGTTTGGAGATACGGTGCCGCGCCGCAATCGACCCAAGGGGGTCAGCGCAATGCCTGCTCGCGCGCGGTCAGGCTGCGGCGGAAGCCATCCCGGGAGAAAAGCCGCTGCGCATACTCTTCGACCGCCGCGGCCTCACGTGGCAGTCGGATGTTCCAGCTTGGGAGACGCCACAGGATTGGGCCGATGGAGGCGTCGACCATGGTGAACTCCTCGCTGAGGAAGAACGGCCGCGCCGCGAAGATATCCGCTGCCGAGGCGATGCTTTCGCCGAGTCGCTTGGCTGCCTGGCGCCGACGCCCCGGCTCATCGGACTCGAGTTCGGGCAACAGCCCGTACCAATCCGTCTCGACCCGATAGAGCGCGAGGCGCGTATGCGCCCGGGAGACCGGATCGACCGGCATCATCGGCGGATGCGGGAAGCGCTCGTCGAGATACTCGATGATCACGCGCGAGTCATAGAGCACCAGGTCACGATCGACCAGGGTCGGCACCGTCGCATAGGGATTCAGCTCGGCGAGCTGCTCCGTCGGTGCAGCCGGATCGACCTCCTCGATGACCGCCTGGATATCCTTCTCCGCGAGCACGATACGCGCGCGATGGCTGTACACCGATTCGGGCGCACTGAACAGCGTCATCACGCTTCGAGTAGAAACAGTCATAGTGGTCGCCGACCCGACCGCTTGCGGCCGCGCAGGGCAGAAACCTGCCGCGGAAACCGCAGCGCCTTCAATGTACGTCCTTCCAGTACTCGCGTTTGAGCAGATAAGCCAGCAACAGGAAGACGAACAGGAACAGCATCACCCAAATACCGATGTGCCTGCGTTCAAGCTGGGCGGGCTCACCGAGATAGGACATGAATGTCACGATATCGTTGACCGCACGGTCAAACTCCCGCGGTGACATCGAGCCCTCCTGCACCAGCTCGAAGTCGACGATCTGGCCGTCGTCGTCGCGCACGGCCTTCTGCAGACCCTGCAGATCCCACATCACGTGCGGCATCGATGCACCTTCGAGCACGGCGTTGTTCATGCCCGTGGCGGTAGCGTCCTTGTCCAGGTAGAACGAGTGCAGGAAATTGTAGATCCAGTCCTCCTGCCGGTGGCGGGCGGTCAGGGTGAGATCGGGCGGCATGCCGCCGAACACCGTGTCCCCGTACTCCTCCGACATCGAGATCTCCATGAGCTCTCCGACCTGGAACTTCTGTCCCAGCTCGTCAGTGAGCCAGATGAAGTTCTCCTGGACGACATCGTCGGGGATGCCCAGATCGTTGGCCACATGCGACCAGCGATGATATTGCGCCGAATGGCATCCCATGCAGTAATTGACGAAGAGCTTCGCGCCCCGCTGCAGTGATGCCCGATCATCCACGCGGACATTGGGCTCCGACCAGTATTCGCCACTGGCCTGCGCCGGGACTGCCGCGGCCAGCAGTGAGACCAATGCCGCCCCCAGAATCCTCGCTCGCATCTTCATTTTGTCGTCACCCTTTCCGGAACCGGCTTGGTTGTCTCGAATTTGCTCACGAAGTACAGCCCGACAAAGAAGCCGAAGTAGAGAATCGTGCAGATACGCGCCACGATCGTCTCCGTCGTGCCCGCAGGGACCGCCCCGAGATAGCCGAGGATGATGAACGAAACCACGAACACGGCGAGCAGCAGCTTGAACCAGATCGAACGATAGCGGATCGACCGCACTGGGCTCCGGTCGAGCCAGGGCAACAGGAACAGGACCAGCACCGACGCGCCCATCACCGCAACGCCCGGGAATGACGACCCCGCCAAGGAGGGAACCGCCCGCAGGATCGCGTAGAAGGGCGTGAAGTACCACACCGGATGGATATTCGCGGGCGTTGTCAGCGGGTCGGCCGGCTCGAAGTTCGGCCGTTCAATGAAGAATCCGCCGAACGTCGGCATGAAGAAGACGATAAAGAAGAAGATGATGAAGAAGACGGCCACCCCGACCAGATCCTTCACCGTGTAGTAGGGATGGAACGGGATACCGTCCTTCGGAATGCCGTTGGCATCCTTGTTCTTCTTGATCTCGACACCGTCCGGGTTGTTCGATCCGACCTCGTGCAGCGCCAGGATATGGGCGACGACAAGCGCGATGAGCACCAGCGGCATCGCAATGACGTGCAATGCGAAGAAGCGGGTCAGCGTCGCCTCGGAGACCACGAAATCACCTCGGATCCACTGCGCCAGCTCGGGGCCGACGAAGGGCACGGTTCCGAACAAGGCGATGATGACCTGTGCCGCCCAGTAGGACATCTGGCCCCAGGGCAGCAGATAGCCGAAGAAGGCTTCGGCCATCAGGCAGAGAAAGATCAGTACGCCGAACACCCAGATGAGCTCGCGCGGCTTCTTGTAGGAGCCGTAGAGCAGTGCGCGGAACATGTGCAGATAGACGATGATGAAGAACATCGAGGCGCCGGTCGTGTGCATGTAGCGGATCAGCCAACCGTAGTTGACGTCGCGCATGATGAACTCGACCGATGAGAAGGCGCGCTCGGCCGATGGCTGGTAGTGCATCGTCAGGAAGATGCCGGTGACGATCTGCAGCACCAGCACCAGCATCGCCAGCGAGCCGAAGTAGTACCAGAAGTTGAAGTTCTTCGGTGCGTAATACTCGGAGACATGCTCCCGCCACATCTTGGTGAGCGGGAAACGGTCATCCACCCAGGTCAGCAGTTTGCTCATCACGGATTACCCTGTTTGTGTTTCTTCGTCTTCGCCGATGACCAGGGTCTGACCGTCTTCGGCGAACATGTGTGGCGGGATTTCCATGTTCAGTGGGGCCGGCTGGTCCGCGTAGACGCGGCCGGCGAGGTCGTAGCTGCTGCCGTGACAGGCGCAGAAGAAGCCGCCGAGCCAGTCGGCACCGAGGCCCGCGGCCCCCTCTTGCGGTCGGTAGGACGGGGAGCACCCGAGGTGGGTACAGATGCCGATCATGACGAGAAACTCGGGCTCGCGGGAGCGATACCGATTCCGTGCGTACTCGGGCTGGGTGGACTGCTGGGATTCGGGATCCGCGAGCCGGCCCTCGATCTGTTCGAGGGAGTCGATCATGCGCTGGCTGCGCCGTACCACCCAGACCGGCTGCCCGCGCCACTCGAAGGTCAGGCGCTGCCCCTCCTGGATGAGACTGATATCGACCTCGATGGGCGCCCCGGCTGCCTGTGCGCGAGCGCTCGTGCCCATCGACGAAACAAAGGGTACGGCCAGCGCGACCAGCCCGGCTCCCCCCACCACCGTCGTCGCGCCGGTCAGGAACCGGCGGCGGTTGCGATCCACCTCTTCCGAAGCCATCGGTCTACCCCCTGCTTGTTCCGCCCCGGTGTCGTACGCAAGCCGTTGCGCCACCCGGGGACAGACTGCACCGTCGTCACAGGGGCGCGAGGATAGCACATCCACCCGCGCTGTGGACCCGGCCCGAAGCAGTCAAACCGGGTTGGGAATGTCGATGAAACGGTGCTCGAGATCAAAACGCGCGGCCAGATGCCGACCCAGCGCCTGCACCCCATCGCGCTCGGTGGCATGGTGGCCGGCGGCAAAATAGTGGATGCCCTGTTCGCGTGCGAGATGCGTCGTACGCTCGGCCACCTCCCCGCTGATAAAGGCATCGACGCCGAGGGCGCGCGCCTGATCGAGGAAGTCGTGCCCGGCCCCCGTGCACCATGCCACCCGCTCAATGGGCCCCGCGTCCGGGCCGACATGGAGTGGCTGGGACCCGAGCGCCGCGCCAAGCCGCTGGGCCAGCTCCGGGGCCGTCACCGGCGCCGGGAGGTGGCCATGCCAGAGCAGGCCCGGGATGCCGCCGGCCTCCTCGCGGCCCTGCGTGGTAATCTCGAGACGGCGCCCGAGTTCGGCGTTGTTGCCGTACTCGGGATGGACGTCGAGTGGCAGGTGATAGGCAACCAGGCTGAAACCCGCGTCGAGTACCGTGCGGGCGCGCTGGTAGCGCATGCCGGTGAGCTGCGGCGGCTCGCCCTTCCAGAACCAGCCGTGGTGGACGAGCAACAGATCGGCGGCGGCCGCGGCGGCCTCGTCGAGCAGCGCCTGGCATGCGGTGACGCCGGTGATCAGCCGGCGCACCTCGTGACGGCCCTCGACCTGGAGCCCATTGGGCGACCAATCCCGCATCGCCCTCGCCTGCAGGAGTTCATCGGTGTAGGCAACGAGGCTGTCGCGGTCGATCATGTTTCCTCCGGTCATACGGTCGAAGACGTGCTGGCGCCGGGCGGCCCCGCTTCGCCGTCGCCGCCGAGGCCATCCAGATAGCGGCCCAGGCGCGCCTCGAGCTGCGCATTCTCGGCGGGCGTGCCGACGGTCAGGCGCAGGCACTGCGCCAGTGCGGGGTGCGCCCCGTGCAGGCACTTGACCCGGATGCCGCCGGCCAGCAGTTCCTCGTGCGCCGCGCGGGCATCGCCGCCGTGCAGACGCACCAGGAGGAAGTTCGCCGCACTCGGGAACACCGTCAGCTCCGGGCGCACGTCCAGGGCAACGGCCATGCGCTCGCGCTCGGCGCGCACGCTCGCGGCCTGCTCGGCGAGCACGTCGAAGTGCTCGAGGGCAAACGCCGCACTGGCCTGGGTCAGGGCGTTGACGTTGTAGGGCAGACGCAGCTTGTCGATCTCGTCGAGCCAGGCGCCCGGACCAACGAGCGCGCCCAGGCGCAGGCCGGCCAGACCCAGCTTCGACAGGGTGCGCAGGACAACCACGTGGGGCCAGCGGCCGAGATCCTCGACGAAACTGTCCTGGGCAAAGGGCTGGTACGCCTCGTCGATGACCACGAGCCCACGGGCGACCTCGATGATCGCCTCGACATCGCCGCGGGGCCAGAGGTTGCCGGTCGGGTTGTTCGGCCAGGAGAGGAAGATCACATCCGGGTCGTGCTCGGCGATCGCCTCACGGAACGCCCACACGTCGAGGCCAAAGTCGTCGCCGCGCAAGGGCACGCCGTGATAGGCGACGCCGCAGAAGCGGGCGATCATCGAGTACATGACGAAGGTCGGCTCCGGCGCCATCACGCTGGCCCCGGGCCGCGCGAGGGCGAGCGTGATGAGCTGGATCAGCTCGTCGGAACCATTGCCCAGCACCAGGCGCTGGTCGGCGCCCAGCCCCAGATGCGCACGCAAGCGCTCGCTCAGCGCCGGTGCGCGCGGGTCCGGATAGCGATTCACCGATACCGCGGCCAGGCACTGCAGCCACGCCTCACGCAGATGCTCATCGGGCCAGGGATAGGGGCTCTCCATCGCATCGAGCTTGACCGCCTCTCCCCCGGCCGGGACCGGATAGGCAGTCAGCTCGCGGATTTCCGCACGGATGCGCTCGACCCCGCTCATGGCTCGTCCTTCCCGCCGCGCGCCTCGGCCGAGGCCGCGTGCGCGGCGAGCTGCTCGCCGCGGGCCAGTGTCGCCGCGATCGGCGCCAGGCGCGCCGCGCCCGCCGCCGAGCAGCCGAGCAACGTGGTCCGCTTCTGGAAATCGTAGACGCCCAGCGGCGAGGAGAACCGCGCCGTTCCCGCCGTCGGCAGGACGTGGTTGGGCCCGGCGCAGTAATCACCGAAGGCCTCCGGCGTGTGCCGCCCGAGGAAGATCGCGCCCGCGTGGCGGATCCGGGCGGCCATCGCCCGGGGATCCTCGACCGCGAGCTCGAGGTGCTCCGGCGCAACGCGATTCGCCACCGCGATGGCCTCGTCATCATCGCGCACCCGGATCAACGCCCCGTGCCCGGCGAGCGCCGCGGCGATGATCTCGCGCCGCGGCTGCTGCGGCAGCAGGCGCTCGATCGCCTCGGCGACGGCATCGAGGAACGCGCCATCGGCCGACACCAGAATCGCCTGGGCCTCCTCATCATGCTCCGCCTGGGCGAAGAGATCGAGGGCGATCCACTCAGGGTCGCTCGCGCCGTCGCAGATCACCAGCACCTCGGAGGGGCCGGCGATCAGGTCGATGCCGACGACACCGTAAAGCAGGCGCTTCGCGGTCGCGACATAGGCGTTGCCCGGCCCCACGATCTTGTCGACCGAAGGAATCGAGGCCGTCCCGTAGGCCAGCGCGGCGACCGCCTGGGCGCCGCCGATGGAGATGATCCGGTCGATACCGGCGATATCGGCGGCCGCAAGCACCAGGTCGCTGACCTCGCCATCGGGCATCGGCACCACCATGACCAGTTCATCCACGCCCGCCTCGCGCGCCGGGATCGCGTTCATCAGCACCGAGGAGGGATAGGCCGCTTTGCCGCCCGGGACGTAGAGGCCGACCCGCTCAAGCGGCGTCACCTGCTGGCCGAGGAGGTTGCCGTCCGCATCGTGATAGGACCAGCTCTCCAGCTTCTGCCGCCGTGCATAGTCCCGCAGACGCTCGGCGGCCGCCTCCAGCGCTTCACGCTCGCGGGGGTCGATGCGCTCGCGGGCAGTGACGATTTCTTGACGCTCGAGTGTCAATTCTTCGGCGGTGTCGACACAGCGGCGGTCGAGCCGGTTGGTCCAATCGATCACCGCGGCGTCACCGTCGTGTCGCACGCTATCGATAATGCCCTGGACGCGCGCGACGAGTTCACGGTCGACCTCCTGGCCACGATCGAGGAGCTGCGCAAGGCGCTCGGAGAAGTCGGATTCGGCGGTATCGAGGCGGTAGAGCGCGGCCATTGCGGATTCCGGATCAGTTATTTGCGTATGCAGCCCTTCATTATGACGCCGTTTTACCCCCGCATGCATCCTTGCGAGCAGCGCGACGGACCGCAACCGTGGCACCATGGCTCAGGAGGCACTCCCCTCCCTTCCCGATCCGTCGCAATCGTCCATAGAGGAGAGACCATGACCCACCGCGTCCACTGCGTGAAGCTCGACACCGAGGCCGAAGGCCTGGAGCGCCCGCCCTACCCCGGGGAACTCGGCCGCCGCATCCACGAGAATGTCTCCAAGGAGGCCTGGCAAATGTGGCTGCAGCATCAGACCATGCTGATCAACGAGATGCGGCTGACCCCGGTGGATCCGAAGGCGCGGCAGTTTCTCGAGCAGGAGATGGAGAAGTTTTTCTTCGGCGAGGGCTCGGCGCCACCTGCCGGCTACGTCCCGCCCGAGGAGTCGAACTAGGATCGCGGCCGGCCCCGTGCACCGCCCAGGCATGGCCATGGGCGCACGCGGCCGGTCTACGGATCACGAACCGGCCCCACTCGGGGCCGGCTTGCACGGGCCGACCACGGTGGTATCGTGCAACCCATGTTTACATGGGGAGAGTGGCGCGCACGGGGAAGGCGGCCTAGTCTCGTACCGACTCCAGGGACTGCTGGCCCCGGCGCTGATAACGCTCGGGCCAGATGACTTCGGGCTCCAGATCGAGCTCCTGCGCGATCACACGCTCCATCTTTGGATAGGAGGTGGTGAGCGCATTGCGCACCGCCTGGCGCGTGACGCCGAGCTGACGTGCAAGCTCGGACATCGACTTGCCGCGGATGCGGAGCTGGAACTTGATCCACTCGTTGCGCTGAAGTGGATCGCGCGGGATGGCGTTGCTATCTCCGAAGTTGGACATGATGTCACCCATGCAGCGCAGCGCGGGCATCGGGCGCGAGGGGCCCTACCCGCCTCTCCCTTCACTGAAACGGTTACCGGAATCTCCATCCGGCAACGGGAGGGCCGAACGCCCTCCACGACCCACATACAGACTGGACAAGGTGCGACCGTGAGCGAACAAAACCAACAGCCCGATTCCACCGCCGCCGACGCCCCGATCGCGGGTGCCAGCTTTGCCGCCCGACTCGCCGAAGTCATCGGCGACAGCAGCATCCGCGGCTTTGCCCGCCGGGCCGGCGTCTCCGACACCTTCCTGCGACAATGCCTGGCCGGGCGGACCGATCCGACCCGGGCCAAGCTCCTCAAGATCGCCGCAGCGGGCAGCGTCTCCGTCGAATGGCTCGCGACCGGCTCGAGCCAGACCGGCCCCGATCCGAGAAGGCTCGAGGCCGTCCTGGAATCGCTCGAAGCCGCCCTGGAACGCCAGGACCGACCGCTGCGACCGGCTGACAAGGCTCGCCTGATCCGCACTGCCTACGACCACTACGGCGATGTCGAGCAAACGCCGCTGACGCCCGAGCAGCTCCAGGAACTGTTGCGCTCGGCGGTGCCGCACTGATCCCTCGGGCGCTTGTGTGGCCGACTCGGTGTTCATGTCGATAGGGCATGCATCTTCCATACCAAATTGCACACCGTGCCAGGGACGGCCAGCCGCCAGAAGTGAATAACAATATGAACAACGAGACTTTTTCATTATAAGTTGGACCGTATAGAGTTCCTGCAAGTGCGCACAGGCCGCGCCCCCGGAGCAGGAACATGTCCACGCCCGTTCTCACCGAACACAACAGCCCGCTGTCGCAATCACAGGCGGAACAGCTGTCGCAGATCGTCGACGAGCTGCGCAGCGACCAGATCACCTGGCTCAGCGGCTACCTGGCCGGCCTGACCGCGGCGGCCAACGCCGGTGCCGCGGCCGCGGTGCAGACTGCGGCCGAGGCCGCGCCTGCGCCCGCGATCACCATCCTCTATGGCTCCCAGACCGGCAATGCGGAGAACGTGGCGCGCCTCGCCGCCGAACGCGCCGAGGCCCGCGGCTTCCGCCCCGAAATCCTCGACATGGCCGACGTGAAGAAGCCGCAACTCAAGGCGACGGAGCGGCTGCTCGTCGTCGTATCCACTCACGGCGAAGGCGAGCCCCCGGACGCTGCTGCGGAACTCCACGAGCTGGTCCAGTCGCGCAAGGCGCCCCCCCTGAAGGATGCCCAGTTCGCGGTGCTCGCCCTGGGCGACACCAGCTACGAACACTTCTGCCAGACCGGCAAGGACTTCGACGCCCGCCTCGAGGCCCTCGGCGCCACGCGCGCACTCGCTCGCGTCGATTGCGATGTCGACTACGACGACGCCGCAGAGGCCTGGATCGAGGACGCCCTCAGCGCCCTGGGTGCGGATACCGCCTCGCAGCCGTCCAACGTGGTCGCCTTCGGTCCGGTGCTCGCGCAAGCCGACAGCGCCCCCGCGGCCTATTCGAAGAAGAACCCGTTCCCCGCGCCGCTGCTGACGAACCAGCTCCTCAACGGCCGCGGTTCGGACAAGGAGACGCGGCACATCGAGCTCGACGTCGAGGACAGTGGCCTTGCGTGGCAACCGGGCGACTCGCTCGGAGTGCTCCCGGAGAACGACCCGCGCGAGGTCGAGGACCTGCTCGCCGCGACCGGGCTGAGCGCTGGCGACACCGTCGCGGGGCCGCGCGGTCAGGTGAGCGTCGCCGAGGCGCTCGCGCACGACTACGAGATCACCACGCTCACGCGCCCCTTCCTGCAGCAGTGGGCCGAGATCACGGGGGCGAGCGAACTCGCCGGGCTGTTGCGCGAGGACGCCCGCGACGCCCTGCGCGAGTGGATGTGGGGCCGGCATCTGATCGACGTCGTCCAGACCTGGCCGGCCGAGGGCATCGACGCGACGACGCTGACCGGGCTGCTGCGCAAGCTGCCGCCGAGACTCTATTCGATCGCCTCGAGCCACCGCGCCAACCCGGACGAGGTCCATCTGACCGTGGCCGCCGTGCGCTACCACAGCCACGGCCGCGACCGCCGCGGCGTCGCCTCGACCTGGCTCGCCGACCGCATCGGCGAGGATGGCACCGTGCCCGTCTACATCGACACCAACCGCAATTTCCGCCTGCCCGCGGACGGCGACACCCCGATCATCATGGTCGGCCCCGGGACCGGCGTCGCCCCCTTCCGCGCCTTCATCGAGGAGCGGGCCGAGCGCGGCGACGCCGGGCGGAACTGGCTGTTCTTCGGCGACCGTCGCTTCCACGCCGACTTCCTCTACCAGCGCGACTGGCTGCGCTGGCGCGAGCAGGGCGTGCTCGACGACATCAGCGTCGCGTTTTCCCGTGACCAGGCCGAGAAGGTCTACGTCCAGGACCGCATCCGCCACCACGGCGACGCCATCTGGAGCTGGCTCAACGACGGCGCCCACCTCTACGTCTGCGGCGACGCCGAGTACATGGCACCCGATGTGCATCAGGCGTTGATCGATGTCGGCCGCATCCACGGCGGCCTGAGCGTGGACGACGCCTCGGCATGGCTCGGCCAGCTGCAGAAGGACAAGCGTTACCAGCGGGATGTCTACTGATGAGCGATGAACCGGTCGACCTCGATGCGCTCGATCCCACTGAGCGGATCAAGTACGACAGCAACTACCTGCGCGGCACGATCATCGAGGGCCTGGCCGACGAGGCCACCGGTTCGATCGTCGAGGCCGACACCAAGGTGCTCAAGCACCACGGCAGCTATCAGCAGGATGACCGCGATCTGCGCACCGAGCGTGCCCGGCAGAAGCTGGAGCCGGCCTATCAGTTCATGATCCGTCTGCGCATGCCCGGCGGCGTTTGCCAGCCGGCGCAGTGGCGCGCGCTCGACGACATCGCCGATCGCTACGCCAACGGCACCCTGCGCGTGACCACGCGCCAGACCTTCCAGTACCACGGTGTCATCAAACGCGAACTCAAGGCGACCATGCAGGCGATCAACGCCACGCTGCTGGACACGATCGCTGCCTGCGGCGACGTCAATCGCAACGTCAACTGCGGCGCCAACCCCCACCTCTCGTCGGCCCACCACGAGATCTGGGAGTGGTCGCGGCGCATCAGCGACCACCTGCTGCCGAACACCCGCGCCTACCACGAGATCTGGCTCGACGGCGAGAAGGTCGCCGGCACGCCCGACCAGGAGCCGCTCTACGGCGAGCGCTACCTGCCGCGCAAATTCAAGATCGCGGTCGCCATCCCGCCGATGAACGATGTCGACGTCTACGCCAACGACCTCGGCTTCATCGCCATCGTCGGCGACGACGGCGCGCTCCAGGGCTTCAACGTCACCGTCGGCGGCGGCATGGGCTCGACCCACGGCGAGCCTGCCACCTATCCGCGCCTGGCCGACATCATGGGCTTCTGCACACCGGAGCAGGTGCTCGAGGTAGCCTGGCAGGTGGTGGCCGTGCAGCGCGACTGGGGCGACCGCGTCGACCGCAAGCACGCGCGCCTGAAGTACACCATCGACGACCACGGCGTCGCTGCCTTCCGCGACGAGGTCGAGCGCCGCGCCGGCTTCCGCCTGGAGGAGGCGCGGCCCTTCCTCTTCGACAGCAATGCGGATCGCTACGGCTGGATCGAGGGTGACGACGGGCACTGGCATCTCACGCTGTTCGTCGAGAACGGGCGCATCGGGGACACCGAGAGCCGCCAGCTCAAGCGCGCGCTGCGCGACATCGCCGAGTTCCACACGGGCGAGTTCCGCCTGACCGCCAACCAGAACGTCATCATTGCCAATGTCGCGCCCGACGCCCGCGAGTCGATCAACACCCGCCTGCGCGAGCACGGCATCGAACCCGAGGCCGACCTCTCCGCCATCCGGCGCAGCGCAATGGCCTGTGTCGCAATGCCCACCTGCGCCCTGGCGATGGCCGAGAGCGAGCGCTACCTGCCCTCCCTCATCGACAAGATCGAGGCGATCATGGCCACCAACGGCCTGCGCGACGACGCCATCGTCGTACGCATGACCGGCTGCCCCAACGGCTGCGCGCGCCCCTTCCTCGGCGAGATCGGCTTCGTCGGCAAGGCCCCGGGCAAGTACAACCTCTATCTCGGCGCCGGCTTCCAGGGCCAGCGCCTGAACAAGCTCTACCGCGAGAACATCGGCGAGGCGCAGATCCTCGCCGAGCTCGAGCCCCTGATCGCCGAATACGCCCGCGAGCGCGAGTCCGGGGAGCCCTTCGGCGACTACGTCATCCGCGCCGGTCACATCCAGGCCGTAACCAACGGCCTCGACTTCCACGCCTGACCCGAGCCATCGATCGTAGGAGCGGCCTCGGCCGCGAACCTGCTCGGGACGGCCTTCGCAAGCACGATTCGCGGGCATAGCCCGCTCCTGCAACCGCGTCCCCACGCCACGCCCCGCAGGGGCGGCCTTGGCCGCGGACCTGCTCTCCCGCCTTGCAATCTGAACGTTATGTTATATGATAACGTTTGCAGGCCGACCCCGAGTGGTCGGCTCACCCGGATCGAGCGCCGGCTCCTCGGCCCCCGATCCAAGGCCGGCGCCAATCCGGGTCCTTGATCCGACATAACGATCCAAACACAGCGTCCGACGCAACGGGAGAACTCCTCATGAGAGCGATGACCACTGCTGCCACGCTGGCGGCGGCAATGTTGTTCGCCGCGCCCGCATGGGCCGGCAGCGACAGCGAAACCGGCCCCAGCATGGACGAGGCACTGGCCCAGGCCGACAGCGCCGATGCGGACGCGGCCACTGCCGCACAACAACAAGCCACCGGCGTTCAGGCCCTCCAGATCGACGGCGACATGCCCATCGACTCGGGCACGGCCTTCAACCCCGCGATCTCGATCATTCTCGACAGCCTCTATTCGCAGAACTTCAGCGGCGAGGACGCCGATCCGCCCGGCTTCGGCAATGGCCATGACCACGGCCATGGCCACGGTGACGGCCACAGCCATGGCATCGAGGACGGCTTCCAGATCCGCGAAGTCGAGGCGATCTTCTCGGGCTCGGTCGACCCCTACTTTGACCTGGTTACCCAGTTCGGTATTACCGAGAACGACATCGAGATCGAAGAGGCCTTCTTCACCACCACCAATCTGCCGGCCGGCCTGCAAGTCAAGGGCGGCAAGTTCTTCAGCGACATCGGCTACACCAACCGCAAGCACACCCACGACTGGGACTTCACCGACCAGCCGCTCGTCATCGACGAGCTGTTCGGCGAAGAGGGGCTCAACGAACTCGGGGCGCAGGTTGCGTGGGTTGCCCCGACGCAGAGCTATACCCGTCTCGGATTCGAAGTCCTCGAGGGGGACAACGAAGAGCTCTCCCCGATCGACGGCGGTCACTACGACGACGGCGAGTCGGTGTCGCTGTCCGATCCCAGCAGCCCGCGCCTTTTCACCGCCTTCGGCAAGTGGGGACCCGATCTCGGCTACGACAATGCGTTGCAGCTCGGCCTCTCCGCGGGCTATGCACCCGACTGGCAGCGCGTCGACGAGCACAGCAGTCGCTTCGATGTCTGGGAGGGCGACGCCTGGTTCATCGGTGCCGATGCGGTGTTCAAGCACGACGCGGGGCGCAGCCACGGCCAGGGCAACTGGACGCTGCAGGCCGAGTACTTCCTGCGCGAGATCGATTACGACTTCGTGGCGACTGACGGTGGCGGCAACAACGCCACGACCTCGGACACGGACCAGCAGGACGGGCTCTACATTCAAGGGCTGTACGGCTTTGCCCCGCGCTGGAACGCCGGCCTGCGCTTCGACGCACTCGGTCTCACCAACGATGCGTTCGAGCCGGGGCGCGACGATGACGGCGAACGCATCCGCGAAGCGATCGACTTCGGCACGACCTATCGCTATTCCGCCCAGGTGAGCTACCTGCCCACCGAGTTCTCGCGGCTGCGGTTCCAGCTCAGTCAGACCGACTTCTCCGACGGTTCGGATTACGACGACCACGGCTACGACGACGCCTGGCGGGCGGACTTGCAGTTCACGTTCGCGCTCGGCGTCCACGGCGCCCACGACTTCTGATTCGGCTGGAGGCAAAGACGATGGGAGGCAAAATGAGAACATCCTGGATCGGCGGCTTCGCGCTGCTGCTGGCCGCACTGCCGGCGGCCGCGGAGATCCGCATTGCAGCGACGACACCCAACATGGGCCTGCTGGCCGAGACCATCGGCGGCGACGCGGTCGACGTCACGGTGATGGCGCCGCACGATCGCGACGCCCACTACCTCGAGGCACGGCCGAGCATGATGGCGGCGCTGCGGCGCGCCGACATGGTTGTCAGCGTCGGCGCCGAGCTCGAGGTGGGCTGGCTCCCTGCCGCCATCGACGGCGCTGCCAACCCCGATGTCCGTGCCGGCGGGCGCGGCTACTTCGAGGGGGCCCGCCATACCGACCTCATCGGCGTCGGCGGCGCCGCCGACCGGGCGCAGGGCGACGTCCACCCCGAGGGCAACCCGCACTTCTACATGGACCCGGAGCGCTTCGCCGAGGTCGGCGAGGCGCTCGCCGACCGCCTCGCGCGCTTCGACGAGGACCGGGCCGATGGCTTCCACGCCAACGCCGCCGACCTCGCCGCAGCCGTCGACGAGCGCATGCCGGCGTGGCGCGAAGCAGCCACCGACGCCCCCGGTGTCGTGCTCTACCACGAGGACAGCGACTACCTGATGGCAGCGCTCAACGTGCCCATCCACGGCTTCCTCGAGCCGCTGCCGGGTGTCCCGCCGACGGCGAGCCATCTGCGCGAGCTGGTCGACGGCCTGCAAGGCGAGCGCGGCGTCGTCATCCACCGCAACTACCAGCCGGCGGATGGCGCCGAGTTTCTGCAGCGCGAGATCGGTTGGCCCGTGCACAGCCTGCCCGCCGATATCGAGCCCGGTGCCGACCTCGATGCCTATTTCGATATCATCGAACAGTATGTCGAGGCGGTCACCGATCCTGATGCCTGAACCATCCGCAGGTGGACTGGTCACCGCCGATCAGGTGACCGCCGGTTACACGGGGCCCGTTACGGGCCCCGTGTCTTTTCATGTCGCACGAGATGAGATCGTGGGCCTGGGCGGACCCAATGGCGCGGGCAAGTCGACGCTGCTGCGCGCGCTCACCGGTACCGCCCGCGTGTTCAGCGGCGCCATTGAGCGCGCACCCGGTCTGCGGGTCAGCCACCACTGGCAACGCCCCGAACGTCCACCGGCGCTGCCCCTGCTCGGCCGCGAGCTCGTGGGCCTGATCGCCGCCGCCGACGCCCCCGTCCCCGAGCCGGCTCGAGCCCTGCTCGACCGCCCCGTGCGCGCACTCAGCGGCGGCCAGTTCCAGTTCCTGCAGACCTGGGCCTGCCTCGCCGCGCCGGTCGATCTGGTCCTCCTCGACGAGCCGACCAACAACCTCGACGGCACCGCCATCAGTACGCTCGCCGGACTGCTCGGCGAGCGCCCGCCCGGGCGTTCGGTCCTGATGGTGAGTCACGAACGCCCGTTTCTCGAAGAACACTGCGACCGCATCGTGGAACTCGGTGGATGAGCGACTGGCTGCTGTTCGACCCGATGTTCCGGGTCGCCTTCTTCACCGGCCTGGCGCTCGCGGTGGCGTTGTCACTGACCGGGGCGTGGCTGCGCCTGCGGGGTGAATGGCTCGCTGCCTTTGGCCTCGCCCAAATCGCCGCCGCCGGGGGCATCCTCGCGCTGCCGCTGGGCGTGCCGGTCACGCTGACCGCTACTGCCGCGGCCGCTGTCGCCGCGGCGCTGCGCGAACTCCTGCCTCGGCCCGACAACAGCCACTTTGCGCTGATGATCCTCCTCGGCTGGTCCGCAGCGCTGATCCTGGCCGGCAACGTCCACCACGGCCAGGTCATCGGCGAAAGCCTGCTGCGCGGGCAGCTCTACTTCAGCCACCCCGGCCATCTCGCCGCTGCCGCGACCCTGGTGATCGCGCTGTGCGCCAGCCTGCCCTGGCTGCAACCGCGTCTGCTGCGCGAGCGCTTTTTCCCGGACTGGTTCAGCGCCAATCGCATCCCTGCCTGGCCGCACCGGCTGCTGTTCAGCGCGCTGGTCGTATTCTCCGCCGTGCTCGGCACGATCGCGATGGGCGCGTTCCCCGCCTTCGCCCTGTTCTTCGTGCCGCCCTGGATCGCCTTCAGCCTCGTGCGCGGCTGGAACGCCGCGCTGGCGTTGAGTGCGGGCCTGGGCGCGGTACTCTACTGCGCCGCCTTCACCCTGGCGATGGCGCTCGACCAGCCCTTCGGCCCGACGCTGGTGCTCCTGCTCGTCGCCGCGAGCATGCTCCGGCTGGTACCGCCGCGCGATTGACGGGGGCGCCCGCGGCTACCGCCGCGTCGTGGTTCCCCCCGGCGGAGCGGCCCCGGCCGCGAACCTGCTCGGGAAGGCCTTCGCAAGCACGATTCGCGGGCAGAGCCCGCTCCGACGGGGGCGGCTCCGGCGGGGGCGGCTGGCGTTAGCCCGTCGCGGGCTACGACCGGCGGCGGGCGGCGCGGGCGAGCCAGCCCACGCCGACACCGGCGAGGAAGACGATGAACAGCACCAGCGCCCGCGACGCCGTCCAGGTCCAGATGAGGAATTCCACCCCGACCAATTCCGCATTCTGGATAGCGAACACGCCCACCAGAACGGCCAGCGCGATAGCGAAAGCGAGCTTGAGATTCTTCTTCATGCTGCATTACCGCATGGGACCCATATCGGCGACATGGTGACACAGTACCGACTCCGACTCATTGCCCGATCTCCCAGCCCGACGGCCGGTCGTCGTCGACATCGACCGGTGGCGGCATCTCGAACGGCGTCCGCGCCAGGAAATCGTCGAGGAAGAGTTCGGCTGCTTCGTGGTGGCCCTCGTGCTGCAGCGCGGCGTAGCGGTAGTAACTAAGCCCCGCGGCGACGTAGTCACGCTGCGCGTCGTCGAGATCCTGCAGATAGGGGTCGCGCGACGGCGGCACCCCCTCGAGCAGCTCCTCGTAGAACCGGGCGAGCTCCATCGAGACGAAACCGCGCGCGTCCGCGTCGCCGCCGTGCGCACGCGGCGCCCGGTATTCGATCACCGGGCGCTCGTCGCGATTGAGCGGGGCCCCCTCGAACCAGTCCGGGTAGGCCGTGGCGTTGCCGACATAGAAGCGCAACGCCGCCGCCTCCACCGCCGCGCTCGGCAAGTCCGGGCGCCCGGCCAGATCCCGACCGTGGGTCAGCAACGCCTGCGGGTCGAGCGCGGTTTCCTGCGGATAGCCCACCGCCGCGAGGATAGGCCCATCGGCGAACATGTCGCCACGCCACAGCACGACCTGCGGGAAGACCTCCTGCATCGAGCGGATGATCGTGGCGAAGTCCTCGGCGCTGAGCTGATACATCGGCAGCCACTGGGCGAACAGCCCGCCCTCACGCAGGCGCTCCTTCGCGATCTTGTAGTGCTCGACGGTGTAGAGATTGCCCGTGCCCGCCTTCCAGGGCGTGAACAGGTCGCTGATGATGACGTCGTACTCATGCGGCATCGCCGAGAGGCAGTTACGCCCGTCCTCGACGCGGATCTCCGCGCGCGGGTCGTCGAACAGCCCCTGCGCGGGGCCGCCGAAGTGGCGTTCGGCGAGTTCGACCACCTCCGGCAGGATCTCGCAGGCGCGGATCGTCTCGAGATCGAAGTCGACCGCCGCCCCAGCGGTAATGCCCGTTCCCAGCCCGAGGAAGAAGACATCATCGGGGTCGGGGTGGAGCATCAACGGGATCCGGCCCTGGTTCTGCTCCGATTCCATCGCGCCGGTCCCGCCCAGACGGTAGAAGTTATTTACCCGGATCAGGCGGTGGCCCCCACGCTCGACCACCGCCGCCGTCGCATGACTGCCCTCGCGCAGTTCGACCAGCGTCTCGCCGGGCACCAGGCGGATGCGATCGGGCACCCCGATCAGCGCCAGCGAGACCAGTCCCGCCGCGGCGGCGACCGGCAGGGCCGGACTCCAGCGGGCCACGCCCCCCGCGAGCAGCAGCGTCACCCCGGCGAGCGCGAAATAGGCGAGCGCTATGGCTACCAGGGCGTGCCACAGCCCCAGCCAGGCGAGCAGACCGAAGCCGGCACCGACCGCCCCGAGAATGGCGCCGAGCGTATTCACCGCGATCAGGCGCCCGAGTGCCTGCCCGGGCGCGGGCAACGCCGCCTGCAGGATGCGCAGCAGATAGGGCAGGATCGTGCCGAGCAGTACGCCCGCGGGCAGGATGATTAGCGCCGCCTGAGCGAAGACGAGCGCGATGTAGCGGACGAAGCCGGCATCGCCGCCGCCGACATAGCCGAGCCCGCCTGTGAGCCCCGCGAACACCCACGGGCTGAGGCCGACGCCGACACCGGCGGCGACGAGCAGGCCCGCGATCACGGGAACGGGGGGCAAGCGCGTGCGCGCGAGCGCACTCGCCAGCAGCGAGCCCAACGCCAGCGCGCCGAGGAAGAGGATGAGCACGACCGCGTAGGTATAGACCGAATTGTGCAGGACTTGCGCGAACATGCGCGTCCACAGCACCTCGACCGCGAGCGCCGCCGCACCCGAGCCGAAGGCGAGCAGTCCCACTACGGGCCACGCCAGTGCGGGCGCACTCGCCGCCGGGGGTGACGCCGAGACAGACGCCGACTGCGTTTCCGCGATTGCCTTCGTCCCGGCCGCGCGTGCCACCGGTGGCACAATCGCCAGCGCGATACACGCGATGCCGACCGCCAGATCGAGCCCTACCGCCAAGAGATAGACCTGGGAGAACTCCAGCGTCAGCGGCAGGATGAAGGCCCCCGCGAACGCCCCCGTCATCCCCCCGAGGGTGTTGATCGCGTAGAGCAGACTGCCCGTCGCGGCAAGGCGCTCGCGCCGGCGCACGAGATGCTGCCCCATCGCCGGCAGCGTGCCGCCCATGAGAAAGGCGGGCGGGAACAGCACGAGCAGTGCCAGCGTGAACTTCAGCGCGGTGTCGAGCGCGGGCACATCGCCCACCGCCGCATAGAGCAACGGGTAGGCGGTGTGGTAGGCATCGACGAGCACGAAGTGCGACAGCGCCGCCGCGGCGACACCCACCTCGAGCAGGCCGAAGGTCAATAGCGGGCGGTCGTGGCGTACAACCCGGCGCCCCCACCATGCCCCGCCGGCGGCGATACCGGCGAAGAAGACCGCGATGACGGTCGCCGCCGCCTCGGCCGTGTTGCCGAACAGCAGCCCCAGCTCGCGCAGCCAGAGCACCTGGTAGACCAGCGCCGCGAAGCCGGAGACATAAAAAAGAGACAGTGTCAGGCCATCACGCGCACGGCCCGGCGTCCACAGACCTGCGATGCCCGGCATGCCGCCCCCACAAAAATGTTACATTATATCGTAACTTTTTTGCGGCGGCAGCCCGGCGGGCCCGCGCCAATCAGCTCAACCGCCACGCCCGGCGAGGTCGTCGAGGATGGGGCAGTCGGGCCGCTCGTCGCCGCGGCAGTGCTCCGCGAGCCGGGCGAGTTCGTCGCGCATGCCGCGGATCGCTTCCATCTTTGCTTCCAGCTCCTCGATATGCGCCAGGGCGATGCGCTTGACCTCGGCACTGGAGCGGGACTGATCCCGCCACAGAGCGACCAACTGCCGGATGTCCTCCACCGTGAAGCCGAGATCGCGCGCCCGGCGGATGAAGCGCAGCATGTGCACATCGCGCTCGTTGAACGTGCGATAGCCGTTCGCCGCGCGCTGTGGCGCCGGCAGTACGCCGATCTCCTCGTAGTAGCGGATCATCTTCGCCGAGACCCCGGATGCCTCCGCGGCGGCGCCTACATTCATCCCGGCCATATCGATGCCCTCTCCCTACAATCACTCCTTGACTTTACCACCATGTAAAGCGTGAGACTCAACGCATGCGCACAACAGCGCATGCCGCATCACACGGGAAAGGAGAGAACACGATGAAGCGTTCAACAGCATGGATCGGCGCCGCACTGCTCACCCTCGGATTGGTCGCAACGGCCACTGTCGCATTGGCCCATGAGCGCGGCGGACAGCATGGCGGCATGATGGGTGGCGCCATGATGTCCGACCGAGGCGAGCACATGGGCAGTGGCGGCATGATGATCGACCGCGGAATGCAGGGCGAGCGCGGCGGCATGATGATGGGCCGCGGCATGCACGGCGACCGCGGCGGGATGATGCAGCGCGGCATGGCGGGCTGGCACCACGGCATGGGCCCGATGATGATGCAGCCGCCAATGATGTCGCGACTGGAACTCGACGACGACCAGCGCCGGCAGATGCGTGAGCTGCGTCGCGAGCACATGGTCAAACAGGCGGAGCGGCGCGCCCGCATGATGGACCTGCGCGAGGATATGGAGGCCCTGATGCGTGCGGAGCGGCCCGATGCCGACGCCGTCGAGGCCGTCCACGCCGAACTCGCCGAAGTCCACGGGCAGATGCTCAGCAACCGCATCCGCATGCGCAACCGCGTCCACGATCTGCTCGACGACGAGCAGCGCGAGCAAATCCGCGAGCTCCACTGGGGCGGCGACGGGCAAGGCCGGGAGCGCAGGGGCGAGGGACAGGGTACGCGCGACGGCGAGTGACCTGTGCCGGCTGGCCTGCAGGTCGGGCCAGCCTGCCCCCATCGCCCACCCGTATCAGCGACCGCACCAAGTGGAGCCACCGAAGGAACAGGACATGATGATGCATGAAGGCCTGGGCGCCACCCATTGGCTGTGGATGCTGGTCATGGCAGTGATCGTGATCGTGCCCGTCAGCCGGATCTGCCAGCGCGCCGGCTTCACGGGCTGGCTTGGCCTGTTGGCCGTGGTGCCGATCGCGAATCTGGTACTGCTCTACTTCCTCGCATTCGCCAACTGGCCGGCGGTGCGAGAGGCGACCGACGACGCCGAATAAGGGAGGCAGGATGAGCGCGCAGCACGCACGCGCACGGCTGATCGTCCCCGGCATGGGCTCCGATCACTGTGCCGGGATCGTGGCATCGACCCTGCGCGGGCTCGTCGGCGTCAGCGACGTCGGCACCAACATCGCCGCCCATCGCGTCGAGGTCGACTTCGATCCGGCGCAGATCGACAGCGCGCGCCTGCGCAGTGCGGTCGAGCAGGCCGGCTACGACGTCGCCCGCGTCAACGACGAGCACGCCGCTGTCGTGCTTACCGTCCCCGGCATGGGCTCCGACCACTGCGCCGGCATCGTGCGCAGCACGCTCAAGCGGCTCACCGGCGTGACCGCCGTCGACACCAACATCGCCAACCACCAGGTGCGGGTACACACGGCGACCGATGGCCCGGACGGCGACGCCCTGCGCGCGGCCGTCGTGGGCGCCGGTTACGACGTCGCCCGCGTGGACACCGACGCGGACGCCGACACCACGGACGACGATGCCGAGATCGAGGCCGCCTGGATCGGGCAGGCCTGGAAGCGGTTGTGGATCGCCGCCATCCCCACCGCGGCGATCATGGCGCTGATGATGCCGCACATGTTCTGGCAGCCCATCCCGGGCTACCTCGCCATCATCGCCCTGCTCGCCTTCCCCGTGGTCTTCCTCTACGGCGGCTGGGCCACGCACAAGGCCGCCTGGCGTTCGCTGGTCAATCGCAACGCCAACATGGACGTGCTCATCTCGATGGGCAGCCTGCCGCCCTATCTCATCGGGCTGGTCGGCTTCATCTATCCGATGACCTCGTTCATCGAGATGGCGGCGACGATCATGACCTTCCACCTGCTGGGCCGCTATCTGGAACACCGCGCCAAGGGCCGTGCCTCACAGGCGATCCGCCGGCTGCTCACCCTGGGCGCCAAGACGGCGCGGGTCGAGCGCGGCGGCGAGGAGGTCGAGGTCGCCGTGCGCGAACTCGCCCCGGGCGACATCATGGTCGTGCGCCCCGGCGAGAAGGTACCGACCGACGGCGAGGTGATCGACGGCGAGAGTCACCTCGACGAGTCGATCGCCACCGGCGAGTCCATCCCCGTCTACAAGCAGGCCGGCGCCAGCGTCATCGGCGCGACCATCAACAACGAGGGCCGCCTGCGCGTGCGCGCCACCCGCGTCGGCGGCGACACCTTCCTGTCGCAGGTCATCCGCCTGGTCGAGCAGGCGCAGGGCTCGCGCGTGCCCATCCAGGATTTCGCCGACCGCATGACCGCGCGCTTCGTCCCCCTGGTCATCGCCATCGCCGCAGCGAGCTTTGCCGTCTGGCTCGCCGCCGGCGACAACCTGCGCCCCGTCCTCGACTGGGGAGCGGGCTTCCTGCCCTGGGTCGATCCGGGCGCAGCGACCCCCGTGCTGGCCATCCTCGCCGCCGTCGCCGTGCTCGTCATTGCCTGCCCCTGCGCCCTCGGCCTGGCCACGCCGACGGCGCTGATGGTCGGCTCGGGCCTGGGTGCGGAGCGCGGGATCCTGCTGCGCTCCGGCGAGGCGATCCAGACGTTCAAGGATGTGCGCGTCATCGTCCTCGACAAGACCGGCACGATCACCCGCGGCGAGCCCGAGCTGACCGACGTCGTCGCCGCAGAGGGCTGCGACGAGGCCGACCTGCTCCACCTGGCCGCCTCGGTCGAGAACGCCTCGGAACACCCCATCGCCCGCGCCATTGTCGCCGGCGCGCGCAAGCGCGGGGCGCGCCCCAGCGACATCACCGCGTTCCAATCCACCGGCGCCCGCGGCGTCTCCGGCACCGTCGACGACCGCGCCGTCCTGATCGGCAATCGGCGCCTGCTCGCCGAGCACGGCGTCGACGGCCTCGACGCCCTGGACGCCGAGCGCGAGCGCCTCGAAGGCCTCGGCCGCACCGCAGTGCTCGTCGCCGCCGACGGCCAGGCCGCCGGGGTCGTCGCCGTCGCCGACACGATCAAGGAGGAGTCGCACACCGCCATCCGCGGCATGCACGAACTCGGCCTGCGCGTGGTCATGGTGACAGGCGACAACGAACGCGCCGCGCGCGCCATCGCCGATACCGTCGGCATCGACGAGGTCCAGGCCGGCGTCCTGCCCGAGGGCAAGGTCGACGCCATCCGCGCCCTGCAGGCGCGCTACGGCGAACACGTCGCCATGGTCGGCGACGGCATCAACGACGCCCCAGCACTCAAACAGGCCAACGTCGGCATTGCCATCGGCGCCGGCGCCGACATCGCCATTGAGGCCGCCGATGTCACGCTGGTGCGCGGCGAGCTTACCGGCGTCGTCGAGGCCATGCGCCTGTCGCGCGCGACCTTCCGGAAGATCGTCGAGAACCTGATCTGGGCGAGCGGCTACAACATCGCCGCCATACCGATCGCCGCCGCCGGCCTGCTCCACCCCATGATCGGCGTCATCGCGATGACGCTGAGTTCGCTCTCGGTAATCGGCAACTCGCTGCGCCTGCGCCGCGCCACCCTCGCATCCTGAACACGGCGGCGTGGCCCCCGGTTTCAGTCGGCGACCGGTGGCCAGCGCGTGCGCTTCATTTCCATTGGCCAACGTCGCGGTGCGCCACACCACTTCGCCCGGGTTACCGAGGTAGCTGCTCCAGGGCAGCGCCCTGGCAACCCCCCACCGTGCGCGAAGTCAGGAGCACACCACCGAACGCACCGTCGATCCCCAGCGCCTCGTTCATGAGTCATCGCGCCAGCAACGTTGAGCGAAACCGTGAAACGGCGGATACAGGGAACCCAGGCCATCTACGCAGTCAGCCGGCGCTGCAATGAATGATTGGGGCAGTGCCAGATTCGCCCTATTCAGGATCACGGCGCAACCGGGATCCCCAGCGCATCCGCGGCTCCGCGCCGCTCGTTGTCCAACGCGGCCAGCATGAACGCCGTAGGCCTGCCGGCTGCGTCGAAGGCCCGCTCGACCGCGGCGACCG
>SLKC01000080.1 GCA_007134775.1 Ectothiorhodospiraceae bacterium
CACAGGGATGTGCCGGCAGATCAACGACTGCAAGTCGTTGATCTGAAGGGCCATGAAAATCGCATTTTCATGGCCCGTATCTGAACAAGGCCAGGATGGCCTTTGTTCAGAGGGTCCCTAGTGCCTTGACCCGTGATAGGCAGCGGCGACGCTGTCGCAGCGTTCCCCCCCCTCACCGGTCGGCGCGGAACCGCTGGTGGTTGAAAACGCCTGGCCGTGCTCGGGCGCTGCTCACGTTGTGGCGATGCGTAGCCGCGGCAGGAAGAGCAGGATGCAGAGCCACTGCAACGCGGCGACGAGGATAAAGGCCGCGATCCAGCCCTCCTGGCCGAGCAGCCCGGCCACGGCGAGCGTGCCGCCGCCGACGAGCGGACCGACGAGGAAACCCAGCGACCCCGCCGCGTGGAAGCCGCCGAGCGCGGTCGCCCGCGCCGCCTCGCCACCGCCGTGACTGGCGAGGATCAGTGATGGAGCGAACATCCCGGCCGCGGCGACGCCGCCGAGCGGCATCAGCAGCCACCACAGCGGTAGCGGCGCGAACGCCAGCAGGATGAGGATGGCGCCGTAGCAGGCGCTGCCGGCGAACATCATCGCTAGCGGCGCGAAGCGGCCCGCGAGGCGACCGAAGGCGTAGGTCAGCAGTGCGAAGGGGAGCATAAAGCTGCCCATGAGCAGGCCGATGGTTGCCGGGTCCGCATCGAGCACGGTGCGCAGGTAGAGCGTCATTGTGGAGATAATGAAGCCGACCGAGAGTCGATCGGCGAAAGTGAAGACGTAGGGGGCGGCCAGCGGACGCAGTGCTTCGGCCGAGCGGGGCAACCAGGGGGTGGCGTGGTGTGGGCCGCGCGCCTGGCCGGGAATGGACTCGCCGAGCCGCGCGACCCACAGCGCAATCACTACCGAGATCGCGGCGCCGGCGTACAGTACGCCGAGCGGTTCGATGGCACCGATGAGCCCTCCGGCGGGCGCTCCCATCGCGACGCCGAGTGTCAGGGCGGCGCCGGCCAGGCCCATCGCGCTTCCACTGGCATGGAGGCCGGCGCGATCGGCGGCCATGGCCATGAGCAGCGTAAGGGCGGTGATATGCAGAGCGCCGTCGAAGAAGCGCAGCAACAGATGCACGGTATAAGGGGCGTTGAGGGCAAGCAGGGAGAGGACGAGCGCGTTGGCGAGCATCGCGACGACGATAATGGGCCGGCGCCTGCCGAAGCGGTCGGAGAGGCGGCCGGCGAGTGGGGCCGCGATGAGCGCGGCGAACATGTTCGAGATCATGAACAGGTGTTTGGCGAAGTCGCTGAGGCCGGGATGGCGGCCACCAGTGAGCTCCTGAAGGACCGGTACTACGCCGGTGACGGGGAGCATCAGGGCGAAAATGGCTATGGCGACGGGCCAGAGCCGGTGTGGCGTCATGGACTCGGTTCCAGTTCGAGGATCCGGGCGTGGAGCGTGCCGTGGCCGAGCAGATCGGCCAATGTGTAGTGATTCAGTCGGTTGATGAAGGCACCCCGCGCGTCATCGATGGCGGCCTTGAGCGAGCAGGCGCCGCACAGCGGGCAGGGTTGGCGTTGGCAGTCGATCAGTTGGAGGGAGTGCTCGAGGCCGAGGACGACATCGCCGATGCGGATCGTCTCCGGTTGTTGCGCGAGTGTCATGCCGCCGGAGCGGCCTCGGATCGTATGCAGATAGCCGAGCTGCGCGAGGCGATGGACGACCTTGCGCAAATGCTCCAGCGAGACATCGTAGGCCAGCGAGATCTCGCGCAGCGTGACCCGGCGGTCTGCGTGTGCGCCCGCGTACATCAGCACGCGGATGCCGTAGTCGGTGAGGCTTGTGAGCTCCATCGTCTCCTCCCGCCGTTGCGCTGGAGCTGGCCCCGGGCGCCCAAGGGGCCAGAATTGCTTCCGTGCATGGTACTCCAGGTGAGGACGGGATGCGTCCACCGGCCGGACAATTTGGGACGTCGTCTGAGCGAGCGGATCGACATGGGTGAATTGCTCCGGAATTGATCGATGTCAATCACGCGCCCAGCTCGCTCGGGTAGAGTTGACCGTACGCAGTTAACATGTCGAGTCCGGGGTAGAGGTCGCTCTCCGGCATCCCCCTTGCGCCCCCCATTGTGGGGGCGTTTTTTTCGCCGGGTCAGTCGGCGCCAGCGAGTATGGACTGCATCCCCGCGATGTCATGGATTGTGATCGTGCGCCGGTCGACGCTGATCAGCCCGGCTTCACTCAGCTGGGCTAGGCAGCGGGAGAAGGTCTCGGGCGCCAGACCGAGGCGTGATGCCGTCACGGATTTCTTATGGGCCAGTCGAGTCACGGCAATCCCCTCGGGTTCGAGGCGCGCGCTGGTGAGCAGGAGATTGACCACGCGCTGGTGTGCCGTGAAGCGATTGGAGTACTCGATGTCGTGGACCAGGGCGTCGAAATGCCGACCGAGTGCCACGAGTAGATTCTGCAGCAGGGTCGGGTCCTGCGCCGCGCGCTCCTGCAGCGTTGGGCCCGGGATGGTGACGCAGAGCGTCGGCTCCTGGGCACGGGCGTAATAGCGATATCCGAGTCCGGAGAAGAACTCGGCGAGCCCGAAGACCTTGCCCGCCTCAAGGGTCGCGATCGTCTTCTCGATGCCGGCCACGTTGGGCACTGCGAGCTGGACCGAGCCCTCTATGATGAGGTGGCATGGTTGGTCACGCGCGCCGGCGTCCACGATGAACCGCCCGGTCGGAGCGTGCAGACGGTTCGCGCGGCGGGCCAGCCCGTCGAGGGTCTTGGCGCCGAGATCGGCACACAGGTCGGTGCGCTGCAGGAGCTCCTCAACAGGGGGAGATTGCCGCATCGAGATCGGGTATCGGTTGCCTCTCGGTGCCCACATTCTACGGGGGAATGCGTTCGGCCTACAGGAGCGGAGCCACCTCGCTGCGGTGCGTAGCGTGCTCCTTGTCCCGCACGGCGATCGCGCCTTGCCGCATCGGGTGGGCGTGACTACCATGCGTTAGCGAGGACGTGATTCGCGGGGCGGGATGTGGCTGATCCCACGCCGTCTCGCGATTGTGTCGGCACGATGCCTCCCGCGGGAGCTGCAGGACGCCTCCCGGCGTCGTCAGCGGATGGACCGCAGGTGGGCTCTTTTGCTTGATCAGCCGGGCCCGGAGCCCGCGGGAGAGACGCATGAGCGAGGACGACCCGGATAACGCGCTGCCCGGTGTGGCTGGCGAGATTGCCGACGAGTATCCCGATGTATGGGATGCCTATAACGATCTCGGTGCGGCTGTTGGCGACGCCGGCCCCCTGACGCGACGCGAGCTCCGCCTCGTCAAGCTGGCGCTCGCCATCGGTGGGTACGCCGAGGGCGCGGTGCATTCCCACGCCCGTCGTGCACGCGAGGAAGGCCTGGGAGAGGAGGACATGCGCCAGGTGGCGCTGCTGGCGATCCCTACCCTCGGTTTCCCGCGTGCAGCCGCGGCCATCTCCTGGCTCAACGACGAGGACGATGACGACGACGAGGGTGACGACGAAGCGCAGACCTAGTGTCGCGTCTTGGACGCCGTCGCTGCGAACCTGCGATGCGCGCCGCCGTGAACGCCCCGGCATGGGACATCGATCCCGGTTATCTCGATGCGGACGAGCTGATACGGGAGGAACAGCGTACCAGGGACCTGCTCGCGCGAATCGACTGCATCAATGACACCGCCGAGGCGGCCGTCCAGCGCTGGCACGGCCGTGGACATGCGTTGGCTCAGCGTCTGCGTATCCTCACCAGTGAGGCTGTTCTGCGTGGATGGGCGCACGGGCCCGTAGCCGCAGCGCCGAGGGCGCCCCTGGCGTGGCCGGAGCAGTGGCTGGAGTCGCCTGCTGTGCAGTTCGCCCGCTTGCCCGACGGTGGCCGGGTCGCGCGGCCCCGAGGCCCGCAGATGCTCTGGCGCCAGCACAAGTACTCGGTGCTCGCGCGCGAGCCGGCGATGTACAAGGCGATCGGACGCCGCGTCGCCGTGCCCCCGGTCGACCAGGCAGTGCTCGCTGGCGAGCTGACCGCAGTGTTGCGCGTTGCGCCCGCCACCGGTGGCATGCGCAACGCGCTGCAGCACATGTGGGGCTATGTCGCCCATGTCGAGCCACCCGAACCGGCGACGCTGGCTGGGTGGTCGCTGTGGCAGCTGCTACTGGGCGTGCGCGACCGGGCGATGCGCGCGGACTGCGCGTATCTACTCGATTCCACCGCACTCGGCGAACTCGGTGCGTGGTTGCCGGGTGAGGCCTGATTCGCCGGGGCCTGCGAACTACCAGGTTCCCGTGTTCTCCATCGACGCCCACGGCTCACGCGGTGCCTGGGCTTCGCCCTCCTGCAACAGCTCGACGGAGTGACCGTCCGGTGAGCGCACGAACGCCATGCGTCCATCGCGCGGCGGGCGGTTGATCGTCACGCCTGCGTCCATGAGCCGCTGACAGGTCGCGTAGATATCGTCGACCCGATAGGCGAGATGACCGAAGTGGCGCCCGCCCTCGAGCGTTTCCGGATCCCAGTTCCAAGTGAGTTCGACCATGGGCGCCTTGTCGGCGCGGGCCCGGTCGACGTCGTCGGGTGCGGCGAGGAAGATGAGGGTGAACCGTCCCTTCTCGACCTCCATACGCTCTATCTCGACCAGCCCGAGCTTGTGGCAGAAGAAGTCGAGCGACTCGTCGATGTCGCTGATGCGCAGCATGGTGTGCAGATACTGCATGGTCTTATGCTCCGGTCGAAAAGCCGGTTCAACGGTAACCGCGGGTCGCGCCAGCGTAAACGCCTAGCATCGTGGCTGTTCGCTACGACCGCTGCATGGGGGCGTTCAACGCGCTGCATCCGCACGTCGTCCGAACAGCACGGGGGCGAAGCCGACGGCGTACAGGGCGAAGGCCGCGATCCAGGCGCCGCCGCTAAGCAGGTAGAGCACCTGCGGGTCGAATAGCGCGGGATAAGCGCTTAACAGCCGCGGAATCGGTGCCAGCAGCACGAGCACGAAGGCGGGGACCAGCCACGCTGGTGCCTGCAGGGCGTGGCCGCCGTGACCGAGGGCGACGCGGGCCATCATGCCGAGGCCGAGGCAGCCCAGGCCGCCTACGACGACCGCATGTAGGGCGGTCGACAGCGGCATCCAGTCCCAGGCCAGAGCCCCGCCACGCAGAAAGAGCGCCAGAGACAGCCAGAGGTAGCCACCGTGCAGGATCCACAGCATGGGCTCATGCAGTGTGCCCAGCGGCGACCAGTGGATGAGGCGCGCGAGCACCACACAGGCGGCGAACCAGGCGAGGGCGGCCGCCAGCGGGTCGGGCAGCAGCCAGCGCCCGAGGAGGGCCGCAATCACCAGGATCGCCGCCGTGTTGCCCAGCCAGCCGGGATCGTTGACTTCCAGCGCCGGCAAGCGACGTCCGGTGAAGAAGGGGATCACGCGGCCGCCCATGATCACCATGAGTAGCAGCAGCAGATCGCTGGCGCCGTGGAGCAGGGCGTAGCGCCAGTCCGGCAGGAGGCCGGCGGTGGCGAGATGATAGCACGCAGCGCCCACTGCGAGCAACGCCACGATGGGCACGAAGCGGTAATTGCGGCGATGGTTCGCGCGGATCAGCACGCGGGTGAGCGCGACCACCAGGCCGCCGAGGAAGAGGCTGTCGGCGACGCCTGTGACCGCCGGCCCGGCCCCCAGGAAGTGGGCGACGCGCCCCGTTGCCCAGGCGACGACCAGCAGGACGAGCACCGCTGGCGCGAGCGTGCGCTCCCCCGTCCAGTTGGCCGCGGCGGTCAGCAGGAATCCTGTGATAACGGCACCGCCGAAGCCGATCAGCATCTCGTAGCCGTGCCAGGCGAGTGGGTTGCCCGCCACGGGCAGCGGACCACCGGTGAGAAAGTGCGTCCAGGCGAGCATGTGGACCACCGCGTGCAGCGCAGCGCCGAAAAAGAACAGGCGATAGGGGCGGGCGAGGAGTTCGTCGCGGGCTGCAGACGTTGTGGTCATGGCAGTGATCAGTCGGGAGCGCGGTGGTAGGCGATGCGGTAGCGCCACACCTCCGGGCCGGCTTCGATCTCTTCGACGATCAGAGAAGCGGTGTGGCGCTCGGCGAGGCGGGCAGCGAGATGCTCGGGTTCGTGTTCAAGGATGATGATCATGTCCTCGTCCCGGCCCAGATGGCTCAACGTCATATCGATCCAGGCGAGGCGTTCGCGCGGATGGTAGGAACGGAGATCAACGACGGCGGTGTAGTCCATGGTACGGGGTGTGTTGGTGGTGGTTCGAAGGCAGGGTAGGGGGGCGCTTAGTTCAGTGCAATACCCGCAACACCGATCTCGAGTTGCCTTCGCGCAAGGAGGGGGTCGAGGTCTCGCGCGTGCCGGGCATCGAATGCGGCTGCAGGCGTGTGAAACGACTTGAGCGATGTTGTGGGCTCGCCCTGATGGAATGCATCACGCCTGTTTGTCGCTGTGCGATTCCGTCTCATCGGTCGTGTCGTCGTCGCCATCGTCAGCTGCGGCCTCGGTGGCGCCCGGTACACGTAGCTCGTGCTCGACACCATCAATCAGGCTGTCGACCTCGCAGAATGCGGCCAGGCGGTCGATGTCCTCGATCACCACGCGGGAACGCTGCATGTAGACGCCGCGCTCGCGCAGGCGGGCGAACGCCCGTGACAGGTTCTCCGGTGTCATCGCCATGCGCTCCGCTAGTGCGCGCTTGGAGTAGGGCAACTCGATCACCCCTCCCTGTTCCTGTTCACGTGCGAGTTGGAGCAGGAAGCACCCAATGCGTTCCGCCGAGGTGCGCAGCTTGAGTGCCTTGATCTGGCGTACGAGGCCGCGGTACTGGCGCGCTAGTGAACCGATGAGCATGAGGGCGAGCTCGGGCACCTCGGCGACCTCCCGGCGCAGCTGCTCTGCCGGGATCAGCAGGAGCTTCGAGCGCTCCAGCGTTCGGGCCGTCATCAGGTAGGGGGCATCCGTGACCACGGCGGCGAGGATGAAGCTCTCCACCGGCTGAACGACCTCGACCGTCGTCTCCGGTCTTGAGCCGTCGCGACCGCGCAGCTCGACGACTCCCTCGACCAGGATGTGGAGGAAATCGGCGTACTCGCCCTGTTCGAATAGCGTGACGCCCGAGGGGACACGCTGAACCAGTGCATGACGGAGCAAGTGCGCCCGATACTCGGCACTGAGTTCCTGGAACAGGGGCAAGCCTGCAACCTGTTCGTACTCCTCCTCGCGCATCTCGATGCCCCCATGTCATTCAGTTATTGATATGTAGCAAATAATTGGTTGATCTCAGCCTGTTCCGACAGGGAATCAAGGCATCCCTTCCTTTGCCTTCCGCTTTCTGTGCGTAGTGTCCCCTTTTTCTTTGACCTGGATCAAACCCTCGTTGTTGGAAGCTGCGCAGAATCCACTTCGTACGCGGTCTGCATCCCCGAAACATCCGAACCAGGAGGCCCGATGGCCCGCTCTGCCCTGCCCACGGAAACGCCACCACAGGCGAATCGCATGCTTGCGATGAGCACGGGTGCGTTCACGATCTGCTTCGCGGCCTGGACTATCTTCTCGATCATCGGTGTGCGTATCCAGCAGGAGCTGGGCTTGTCCGAGACCGAGTTCGGCATACTCATCGCCACGCCGATCCTTACCGGCTCCGTGGTGCGCCTGTTCCTCGGTATCCTCTGCGAGAAGTGGGGCGGGCGCATTCTCACCGTGCTGATGATGTTCTGCAGCGCCGGCTCGCTCTGGCTGCTGACGTTCGCCGATACCTATCTCACCGTGCTGGTCGCCGCCCTCGGTATCGGCCTGGCCGGCGGTACGTTCATCACGGGCGTCGCCTTCACCTCGCGCTGGTTCCCGAAGGAGAAACAGGGCACGGCGCTGGGCATCTTTGGTATGGGCAATGCCGGTGCCGGCCTGACAAATTTCGCCGCCCCGATGGTGATGGTGCTGCTCGGCTGGGAGGGCACCGCCCAGGTCTATGCCATCCTGCTGGTCGTCACCGCGATCGCCTTCTGGTTGCTCACCGAGGAGGATCCGGCGACCCGTGCCCGACGCGCCGGTGAGGCGACTGGCGCCACGCTGAAGGAGCAGATCGAGCCCCTGCGCTACCTCCAGGTCTGGCGCTTCGGCCTCTACTACTTCTTCGTCTTCGGCGCCTTCGTCGCGCTCGCCTCCTGGCTGCCGCGCTATTACGTCGGTGTCTACGATCTCTCGATCGGCGTGGCGGGTACGCTGGCGGCGAGCTACTCGCTCTCGGCGAGTGTGTTCCGTGCTGTCGGCGGCTGGATGTCGGACCGATGGGGCGCGCGGGCCGTGATGTACTGGACCTTCGGCGTCTCGATGGTGTGTCTGTTCATCCTCTCGTACCCGCCGACCCACTATGAGGTCGAAGGGATCCGCGATACCTACGAATTCCGCATCGCAATGGATGTCGTGACGTTCACCATCGTCGCATTCGCCCTCGGCTTCGTCATGTCGCTGGGCAAGGCGGCCGTGTATAAGCACATCCCGGTCTACTACCCGGACAACGTCGGCTCGGTTGGCGGCATGGTCGGCATGATCGGCGGCCTGGGCGGCTTCTTCCTGCCCATCGTCTTCGGTGTACTCAACGACTTCACCGGCATCTGGACAACGCCCTTCATGTTCCTGTTCCTCCTGGTCGCGGTCAGCATGCTCTGGATGCACTTCGCGGTCCTGCGCATGGAACGGCGCAAGTACCCGGGCTTGAAGAAGCTGCGCGATCTGCCTGAGGCGATCCCGCCCTATACCGAAGAGCGCAACGCTTCGCGCGATGTGGAGCGTTGAGCACGACAGCCGTTAATGCCGCTGTGACCATGGGACGAGAACTGGAGTGACCGTGGCGATCAATCGCGATATCGACAACTGGCAGCCCGAAGACGAGGCCTTCTGGGAGCGTGAAGGCCGCCGCATCGGCAACCGCAACCTCTGGATCTCCGTGCCCTGCCTGTTGATGGGGTTCGCTATCTGGATGATGTGGGGGATGCTGGGCACGCAGATGATGAACCTCGGCTTCCCCTTCTCCGAGACCGAGCTGTTCACGCTCGCGGCGATCGCGGGTCTCACGGGGGCCACGCTGCGCATTCCGGCCTCGTTCATGGTGCGCCTGGCGGGCGGTCGCAACACCATCTTCCTGACCACGGCCCTGCTGTTGATCCCGGCGATTGGTGCCGGCTTCGCGCTGCAGGATCGTGACACGCCGCTATGGGTGTTCCAGGTGCTCGCCTTCCTCTCCGGTATTGGGGGCGGGAACTTCGCCTGTTCGATGAGCAACATCTCGAACTTCTTCCCGAAGCGTGAGCAGGG
>SLKC01000079.1 GCA_007134775.1 Ectothiorhodospiraceae bacterium
CAGGCAAGCTCCCGGCCGATCACGGCATCCCGACTGACACCGAGCAGCCGGTCCCCGGCACGGTTGACGTCAACGATGATGCCGTCCCGGTCGACCACGAAATAGCTCACGGGGGCCCATTGGTAGAGATCCCGGTACCGCGCCAGGTCCTCCGTTATCTCCTGCTCCGCCGCTACAAGCTGCTCATACTGCATTCCGAGTTCCACCTGATGGACCTGGAGTTCCTCGAGCAGCTTGAGCGCGGCTTCGGCGCTGTGGGGGTCACTGGCAAGCTGGTATAGCCGCGCCAGGGCATCGCCGCCTGCCGACCAGCCCACGGGCACCGAGGGTGCTGTTCCCGATTGCAGTCGGCGCTCGGCATCATCGCGCAGTCGCGTCTGCCTGTCCGTCTTGCTTGACGTCACGCTATCTCCAGCGGTTGTGCCCGTCTGCGCAGCGTTGGCATGCGACAGAGAGGCAATTCCCTGATATCTCCATTATACCGCATCGGGCGCCGAACCGGTTGAAACCGGTCGCTGCGTGCCAGCCAGGAGCCGCGTGCAATCACTGGCGGGCAAGGGGGTACTGAGATAGTAACCCTGGGCGGTGCCGCAGGCGTGTTCCCGGAGGAAGGCGATTTGCTCGGCCGACTCCACCCCGCAGCCGACGACACGACGGTTCAGGATATGGGCCAGCCCTGTGACCATGGCGATCATGCGGGTGGCATCACTTCCAGCGCTGATGTCTCGGAGGAGTGCCCCGTCGATCTTCAGCACATCCACGGGGAAGTGCTGCAGGTGATTCAGGCTTAGGCCCCTGCCCCCGAACCGATCGATCGCGAGCTGCACGCCCGTTTCCTTGAGTTCAGCCAGCGTCATCGCTGCGACGTCGGCATCCTGCAGGAGCACGTCCTCGGGCACCTCGAGTACCACGGTTCCCGGATCAACGCGGTTCGCCTTCAGGATGTCGCCCACACCATCGGCCAGGGCGGGATGCCGGAACTGGGCGGCGGAGATGTTGATCGAGATGGGGACCGGGTTGAGCCCTGATGCCTGCCAGGCGAGGCCCTGGCGACCGGCCTCCGAGAGCACCCACCGGTCGATGGACAGGCTATGGCCGCACTGCTCGGCATCGCGCAGAAATCTGCCGGGTGTGACGATGCCGTGTGTCGGGGAGTCCCAGCGCACCAGCGCTTCCACGCCGACGATGCTGCCGCTGGCGAGATCGAACTGGGCCTGGTAGTGCAGCCGCAACTGCGCCTCGTCCAGGGCACCATGCAGGCGGTCGATGGCCGGGCGGTGGGAGATCTTGCCGTGATTCATTGCGGGATTGAAGTATCCGTATCCATTCCGTCCGTTCGCCTTGACTCGATACATCGCCGTATCGGCATGCTGGATGATCGCTTCGGCGTCGACATCATCTTCAGGGTGGATACTGATGCCGACGCTGGCGGACACTTGCAGCGTGTGCCCGCTGATGCGCAGCGGCGTAGTGACCGTGGCCAGCAGTTTCTCGGCGATCCGCGCCGCATCGCCAGGCTGGCCGATCTCTGGGAGCAGGATGACGAACTCGTCGCCGCCCAATCGGCAGACCGTGTCGGAGAGGCGTACACCGCCCGTGAGGCGATCGGCAATGGCGCGCAGAACCTGGTCCCCGATGGTGTGACCGAGGGAATCGTTGATCTTCTTGAAGTAATCCAGGTCCACGAAGAGCAGCGCCACCTGCTTGCGATGACGCCGGGCGAGACTGATCGCCTGGCCCAGGCGCTCGATCAACAGTGGCCGATTCGGCAGGCCTGTCAGGGCGTCATGCTGGGCCAAATGGGCCATCTTGCGGATCATTGCCTGGGACTGGCTGACGTCGCGAAAGACGATGACAGCGCCGGTGACCTGACCATTGCGGTCGTGAATCGGCGCTGCAGAGTCCTCGATGCCGACACTGTTGCCGTCGCGGCGATACAGGACACAGTGGTCGACCAGGCCCACGATCCGATCCTCGCGCATGGCGGAAATGGCCGGATTTGTCGCTTCCTGTCCTGTGAGGCCGTCCACGATATGGAACACCGTGGACAAGGGATGTCCGAGGGCATCGTCGCCCGTCCAACCAGTCAGTGTTTCCGCAGTGCGGTTCAGATACGTCACACGCCCCTGCGTGTCGGTCACGAGGACTGCGTCACCGATCGAATCCAGTGTCACCTGGGCGCGCTCCTTCTCCTCGAACAACGCCTCTTCGACCGCGTGCAGGCGTTCGTCAGCCGCCCGTCGTGCGGCGATGTAACGCAGTACAGCGCGTAGCCAGTCGTGCTCGAGCCGTGTGTCGTCAACCGGGAGAACCAACGCGCCGGTCACGTTCAGTCCCGCCTGTTCATGGGCATCGAACGATTCACCTGGCAGCATCCGATTGCATAGCACCATGTCGACGTCGTTGTCACACAGATAGGCCTGTGCATCCAACAGGGTGGCAACCTGGCCGATGCGAAATGGCCCGCCTGGACTCTCGGTGATCAGCTCAAGGATGTGCGCGGCCTTCGCCGGGTCGGGTTCGATCAGCAGGATCGATACGGGAGCAGCCGGCGCCGTGATCTGCACACTGCCGCCGTCATCTTCCCAGGTCTGCAGATCTCGTGGTTGCGCGTGGGAGTCGTGCTGCCCCGCATGCGTTGGCGCCACCGGCGTTGCTACAGGTAGCGCCGCCGTCTGGGGGGGGCGGGGCGTTGCGCGATTGCCGTGCATGATGGCTTCATTCCATTGTGGCCGAGCACGCAAACATGCTGCTAGGATCGGCGTAGGTCTGTGCGGTTGCGCAGGTATCAGGTAATCTTATGAGAGTTATTACATATTGAATTACCTGGCACGGTGAGCAGGATGGCACGGTGAGCAGGATGGAATTTGCGCACCCTGATCAGGACTGTCATCGATATGACTTTGTCTTCACATCGAGGTGGCAAGGGGTTCCACTAGCAGCCACGCGACCGATTCCGGCTCTAGAGAGAGGGATACATGAAGCCAGGGAGAAGGACACATGAAGAAAGAGCTTCAAATGGAGGATTCCCACGGCCCCCGAGCGAATGGGCTGTTGGCAGCACTCCCACTCGATGAATCCCAGTGCATACTGCCGGGCCTAGAACGCGTGTCATTGACCTTGGATCAATCGATTTGCGAGGGGTACCGCGAGATGGATCATGTGTACTTCCCCGTCGATTGCATTATCTCTCTGGTTGGTGTCATGGAAGATGGCGGCTCGGCGGAGATCGCCGTGGTCGGCAACGAGGGCATGGTCGGTGTCTCTCTGTTCATGGGAGGGGGAAGCACGCCGAGCAGGGCCGTCGTTCAGGCCGGCGGGGACGCCTACCGCCTCAGCGGAGCTGTGCTCAGCCAGGAGTTCTCGCGAGGTGGTTCGATGCAGCGGTTGCTGCTGCACTACACTCAGGCCCTGTTGACTCAGATGGCGCAAACCGCCATTTGCAATCGGCACCACACGCTGGATAAGCAGCTCTGCCGTTGGCTGCTGCTGAGTAACGACCGGCTTGGTGAAAAGGAACTCGTGATGACGCAGGAGCTGATTGCCAACATGCTCGGTGTGCGCCGCGAGGGCGTGACCGAAGCCGCGGGGAGGCTACAGAAGGCGGGCCTGATCCGCTATCACCGTGGGCACATCGAAATCCTGGACCGGGCAGGCCTGGAAGAGCGCACCTGCGAGTGCTATGGGGTTGTCAGGCGCGAGTACGAGCGGCTGTTATCTGAGGTCACCTCGCAGTAGAAGGATTTCCCACATGCATGCTGGCGACTCGCGGTCGATTGTATCGAGTCCGCCGGTCTTGATGCGCTCCGGGAGTCCGGTCTCCACGGTGTGCCGAGTACGTGCATGAAGGAGCTGCACGCCATTGCGACAGCACGTCCTTGTGCTGTGGATTTCCAGGGAGCGGATCCAGCCGTGGGCCCTTACTCGGGCCCTTCCAGCTCGTCTTCCTCGCGGCCGGCGAAGTCGATGCTGGCCGGTAGCAGGTCGGTGGTGACCATGTCCACTGTCCCCGTTTCCGGGTTATAGATGTCAACGCGGGGGTTGCCCATCTCCGCATTGGCGATCCAGACCTGCCCATCCGGTCCGATCTCGATATCGCGCAGATCCTGGTTGCTGAAGCCGTTGACCGGGTCGCCCGGCTCGCCTTCATCGAGATCGAGCGGAAACAGCACGATATCTCCGAACCCTTCGTATTCGAAGAAAAACGCGGAGTCGGCATCGCGGATGGCGAGGCCATTGATGTTGCGCTCGTCCAGCACCGTCTCGCGCTCGAACGTAAAGGGGTCGATGCGTTCAATACCCCCGATGCGCTCGTCCGGGGCGCGGTCACCGACGCTGTGGACGAACAGGCCTGCATCCGGGTGGTGTTCCAGGTCGTTGGGGTTGCGTGTTTCCAGCTCGATACCCAGTAGCCCGTCGTTGCTCGGATGGGTGTCGAGCTCGTCGTCGGTTGCGGTGTCGAACACGGCCACATAGCCGGGATGCGTCGGCTCGAAGTCGTCATCGAGGCGCTGCATGACGACGAAGAGCAGATCATCGACGATTACGCCGCCGACGATCGAGGGATGATCGATTGCCTCGTTGTCATCGGGCACGTAGGCCGAGAGGTCCAGTTCGCCCTGCTTGAAATCGTCTTCGTCGTCGGCGCTCGGATCAACGATCCACGCCCGGGAGCTGTTTTCCCGAAGCAGGTACGCCTTGTCATCACGGAGGGTAACCAGCTGCGCCGGGTTCGCCGACGCGTCGTCGGCCTCGTCGATGGTGGCGTACTCCCATACGACGTCGCTAGGGTCGTCCAGATCGATCCGCTTGATGCGGTCGAGCTGGAAGCGCTCCAGCAGGAAGTAGCTATTGGCGAAGGTGGAAACGGCGAGATCCGAGGGGCTGCCGCTGAAGAAGCCGCTCGCGGTCAGCGGATCCCCGTCGAGGTCGATGAGCTCGACCTCGCCCGAGCCGAAGTCGGAGGCGACGGTGCGTACGATCGCGGTGTTCTCGGCGGGGTCGTCGGCGTCTGCGCCGGAGTCGGAGTCCGAGCTGCTCCCGCCGCAGGCGGACAGGGCGAACAGCGTCGTGATGCCGAGGGCAACGGGTTGCCAGGTCGTCTTGGTATTGTATGGATGTGGATGCATGTGGTGTTACCCCCTGATTGTTGCGTGTCGTGACTTCAGAACGAGTGGGTGAGGCTCAGAAATCCGGACCGCCCGGGCCCGGGGAAACGGTTGAAGTCCTGATAGACTTCGTCGGTGAGATTGCGAAGCTCCAGTTCGACCCGCGTCTCGCGGTCGCCGGACCATTCGCGACGCCATGTCAATGCGGCATTGACGAGCCGGCGGGCATCGGCCTCCTGCCGGTTGGCGGCGTCATAGAAGAGCTCGTCGTCGAGGCGATACGACAGGCTCACTCGATAGCGATCGAGCAGCCAGGTGCTGCGCAGCATGGCCGAGCGATGATAGATGCCCGGTAGGTGACGGCCGTCGCGGTCGTTGATCCCCGGTGCAATGTTCTCCGAGTCCTGCAGGGTGAGGTTACCCTTCAGTACCCACCAATCAATCGGAGTATGGTGGGCGCTGATCTCCACTCCCTGTACCCGGGCCTCCGTGTTGACGTAGCGGCCCACGCCACGGGCGTCGAAGATCGCCACGATCGCGGGGTCGAGATCGCGCCGGAAGAGCGTCACGTCGAACTCGCCCCAATCCGGATCTGCGGCAATGGTCACGTCCAGGGTCTGCGCCTCTTCGGCCGTGAGGTCCGGATTGCCGACGAACAGGCCCTGCTGGCCGAAGCGTTCGCGCAGTGTCGGGATCCGGACCTGGTGGGCGATGTTGGTCGTCAGGCTCCACCCGGGACCGAGTGCGCGGCGTGCGCCGAGCTGCCAGGCCGTATAGCCGTCGCGCTCGGTACGTGTGCGTACGGAGTCATCCGGCTGTGTCTCCTCGGAGTCGTCGCGGAGGCGGAAATGGCGTGCAACAGCCTGCGTCTGCCATTGGCCGTCGTCGCTGAACCACTCGTGTCCGAGAGCCGTGGTCACCTGCAGTCGCTCGCGCGCATCCGCCGGATCGGAAGCGATCCGGTCCTCCTGCTCGTAATCGAAAAGGGAGACATCGACGGCAGTGGTGACGGTATGGGCGCCCAGGAGCGCGCTGAGCGTATTCAGCGTGCCGATGCGCTGCGTGCGCGTGCGCACGTCCTGGCGGCCGGTGCCGACACGTCCGGCGAGATCGGCGAAGTCCTCGCGGGCATCCGACCACAACAGCCGATGGCTCGAATGCAGACGTCCCTCGAACCAGCTCGGATCGCGGTAGTGCAATTGCATGCGGTTGCTGCTCGTATCCAGGCTCGCGTCGTTGTCTTCCCAGTTCTGGATTGTGGGTACGCCGCTGGACTGTTCCCGCCACTGCACAAGGGCATCGAGCTGACGCCCTTCATCGAAGTGATAGCCGATCTTGGCGCTCGCATCGTTTTGGCGCATCTCGGCGTTGCGCCGCGTGGTGGTATCACCGTCGCGGGGATTGAACCATTCGGACTCGTTCGAATACGAGAAGTCGTTGTCGCTGCCCTGATGGTTCAGCGAGACCCAATAATTCAGGTTCTCCCTCGAAGCGCCGTGAAAGAGGCCCGCGCGACGGGTGGAAAACGAGCCGTAACCGAGATGCGCGCGGGTCGAATCCCGATCGGTCTGTTCGAGGGTCTCCATTGCAACCACGCCGCCGATGCTCGCGTGGGCGTATTGGGCCGGCGGGCTGCTCGGGTAGACGTGGACGCGGGCCATGTCGTGCAACGAGAATTGGCTGAGATCGACACTGCCCGTGACGGGGTCATTGAGCAGCATGCCGTCGACGAAGACCTGAACCTGCTGGCTGGAAGAGCCGCGTAGCGACACCGTGGAGAGGGAGCCGAGGCCGCCGCTTTGACGGACCTGGATGCCGGCTTGCTCGCCGACGATATCGGCGAGCGAGATCATGCGGTTGTCGAATTCGGGGCGCTCGATCGTGCGTACGGGGCTGGTGGCGTCCTCGGGAGCAGGGCGCGCTGCGAGATTTTCCGCCCCGGGGCTGACGACGATGGGCGCCAGTGTGTCCGCCGCGGCCGATGTGCCGAGCGTGAGCGCCAGGAGCAGACCGCTGCTCCCGCGCAGGGAGCGACTTGTTCGCGGTGAATCCATGGTTGTCCGCAACCCCCTGATGTACGGCGTGACGCGGAGCGCGGACAGACGCCGGGCTCCGTTTCAGGTCGTAGCTATCTCAAGGGTCGGGAACGAGGCCGGCAGCTTACCGGCTCGAACGGAACCACCCCACGCGGGCGCCCATCGCGGCCGCGTCGATAGCCGGTGGCAGGCCGGTCTCCGGGCTGACGGCCGGATCCGAGGGATCCGGGGCGCGACACCTTCCCACGCGATCATGCGCAGTGGCCGGCCAATCGAATGGCCTGTCGCGCCCGTAACCGATCACCGTTGCGATGGGCAGCGTGGGTATTGCACCCCACTTCCCAGTTTACTCCGCATGCCGCCTTCTGCTGCGGGCCGGGGTTCGGCCTCATGAGCGGTTGCGCGGAAACCTGCCACGGACTGTTGATGCTTTGCGCGGTAGTCTAAGTGCCGCATCTGGAAAGTCAACCGCGGACGTGACGGCACCGTGCCGACAGTCCTGGCCTGAATGGCGGCGAAGGGTATCGAGCCCCGGAGACGGCGTGCTAAGTTGCAGGAGTTCGCCCAAGCCCGTGTGCATCGATGTATCCGCCCGCCTGGACGCCACACATGTATCCCATGGACCTGCTGCACGACTTGTGATGGGACTGTTCACGGCAGCGGCACTCGTTTTCGGTGTGGCGGCCACGGGCCCGCCCGTCGTCGATGTATGCTGGGATTATGGTTGCAGCGAACGGGCCAGCGTCATGCTGCCGGAGGAAGGCTGGGATCGCATTCGTGCGCGCCTGTACCCCGAGCCACCGGATGCGGACACCGAACGCGCACGCATTGCAGATGCCATTGCTGAATTCGAACGGGTAGTCGGTCCATTGACCGGCACCGATGCCAATCTCGGCGGCAATCTTGCCGGTTCGGGCAAGGAAGGCCAGATGGATTGCCTCGACGAATCGCACAACACTTCGGTTTATCTACAGCTGCTCGCGGACCACGATCTGCTGCGCTGGCATGAACCGGGTGAACCGGAACGGCGCGCGCCGTGGATCTTCAATGTGCACTGGAGTGCAGTTGTGATCGAGAAGGACACGGAACAGGCTTGGGTCGTTGACTCATGGTTCCGAGACAATGGTTCACGCCCGTTCGTCGAGCAACTCGAAGACTGGCGCCGGGGCGCTGGCCCCGAATGATGGTCATGCCCTGAAGCCCGCGCATCCTTGTGGGCACCTACGTTGGCTTTGACTTCGCCGTGGCCTCACTGTAGTTGCTCAATGCAGGATGGCCCGCCGAGGGCCTGTTAATGCGAATCTCGGATGCAGTCCCTGCTTCGACTTCAGCTGTCGCAATCGCTTGAGTAGGAGCGGGCGAAATCGGGCGCCGGTCGGCCGATCTCTTCGTGGAGCTCCGCCTTGAGGGTTGCCATGGCTTCTTCGGGGGTATCGACGTAGCGGAACAAATTGAGATCATCGGAGCTGATCATGCCGTGGCGCGCAAGGGCAGGCAGGTTGATGATCTCCTGCCAGTATTCGCTGCCGTAGAGCAGCACTAGTATGCGTGCCGAGAGCTTGCGTGTCTGTGCGAGGGTGAGGATCTCGAAGAGCTCGTCGAGCGTGCCGAACCCGCCTGGGAAGGCGACCATGGCGCGCGCGAGGTGGGCGAACCAGAGCTTGCGCATGAAGAAGTAGTGGAATTCAAGGCCGAGGCCCGGGGTGATCCAGGGGTTGGGGCGCTGCTCGTGCGGCAGACCGATATTCAGGCCGATGGAGGGCCCTCCGGCCTCGCTGGCGCCGCGATTCGCCGCTTCCATGATGCCGCCACCACCGCCGGTGCAGACGACAAAACGGTGCTGTTCGCGCTCCCGCGCACGTGACCACGCGGTGATCTGGTAGGCGAGATCCCGTGCCGCGTCGTAATACTGATACATCGCGCCATCGCCTCGGAGGCGCGCCGAGCCGAAGAAGACGATGGTGTCCTCGATACGCGCCTGACGGAACGTGCGCAGCGGCTTGAGGTACTCGGCCTGGATGCGGATGGGCCGGCCCTCGTCGCTGTCGAGGAACTCCAGGTCTTCGTAGGCGATGCGTGACTGCGTGATCATCGATCATTCTCCCATGTCGCCCTTTTGTGGAATGCCCCGGGATCAGCCCGGCCAGCGCCAATCGCGCACGGCGGGCATGTCCTGGCCGTGTTCGCGGATATAGTGGTAGTGCTCGGTGCGGCGATCGCGCATGAGTTGCTTTACACGAGCGGCACGATAACCGAGCTTCGGTACGCGGTCGATGACATCGGCGACCAGGTGGAAGCGGTCGATGTCGTTGAGCACGGCCATGTCGAATGGCGTTGTCGTCGTACCCTCTTCCTTGTAGCCGCGCACATGCAGGTTGGAGTGATTGGTACGGCGGTAGGTCAGTCGGTGGATCAGCCACGGGTAGCCGTGGTAGGCGAAGATGATCGGCTTGTCGGTGGTGAACAGCGTATCGAAATCGCGTTCACTGAAGCCGTGCGGATGCTCCTCGGCGGGCTGCAGGGTCATCAGGTCGACGACATTGACCACGCGCACGCGCAGCTCGGGCAGATGCTGGCGCAGGAGGTCAACGGCGGCCAGGGTCTCTACGGTCGGCACATCGCCGGCGCAGGCCATGACGACGTCGGGCTCGCCGTCACCGTCACTGCTCGCCCAGTCCCAGATGCTGGCACCGGCGGTGCAGTGGCGGATGGCGGCATCCATGTCGAGCCACTGGCTTTGCATCTGCTTGCCGGCGACGATCACATTGATGAAGTTGCGCGAGCGCAGGCAGCGATCGGTGACGTAGAGCAGCGTGTTCGCATCCGGCGGCAGGTAGACGCGGATGATGTCGGCCTTCTTGTTGACCACGTGATCGATGAAGCCGGGATCCTGGTGCGAGAAGCCGTTGTGGTCCTGGCGCCAGACATGCGAGGTCAGCAGGTAGTTGAGCGAGGCGATCGGCCGCCGCCAGGGGATCTGGTTGCACACCTTCAGCCACTTGGCGTGCTGGTTGAACATCGAGTCGACGATGTGGATGAAGGCTTCGTAGCAGGAGAACAGGCCGTGGCGGCCCGTAAGCAGGTAGCCCTCAAGCCAGCCCTGGCAGGTGTGCTCGGACAGGATCTCCATGACCCGGCCATCGCGCGCGAGGTGCTCATCGCTGGGTAGGCGCTCGGCCATCCAGGCACGGTCAGTGACCTCGAACAGCGCATCGAGGCGGTTGGAAGCGGTCTCGTCGGGGCCGACCACGCGGAAGTTGCGGGTCTCGGCATTGCGCCGCATGACCTCGCGCAGGAACTGCCCCATCACGCGCGTGGCTTCGGCGTCCACCGCCCCCGGCTGCGGGACGTCCACCGCGAAGCCGCCGTAGTCGGGCAGGCGCAGATCCCGCAGCATCTCGCCGCCATTCGCATGCGGATTGCTGCCCATGCGCCGGTGTCCGTGCGGCGCCGCGTCCAGGAGTTCAGGGCGTGGCGCGCCCTCGGCATCGAAGAGCTCCTCCGGGCGATAGCTGCGCAGCCACTGCTCCAGCAGTGCGAGGTGCTCGGGATTGGTTGCCGTATCGCCGAACGGTACCTGGTGAGAGCGCCAGTGGTCCTCGGTCTGGTGCCCGTCGACCTCGCGCGGGCCGGTCCAGCCCTTGGGCGTGCGCAGCACGATCATCGGCCAGGCGGGCCGGGCGGTGTCGCCACCGCTGCGCGCACGGGCCTGGATGGCGTGGATCTCGCGGACCACATCGTCGAGGGTGCGCGCCATGTGGGCGTGCATATCGGCGGGATCGCTGCCCTCGACGAAGTGTGGCCGGTAGCCGTAACCGATGAGCAGGTTCTCCAGCTCGGTGTGCGGAATCCGCGCGAGTACCGTGGGGTTGGCGATCTTGTAGCCATTGAGGTGCAGAATCGGCAGCACGGCGCCGTCACCGACCGGATCGAGAAACTTGTTCGCATGCCAGGCGGCGGCGAGGGGGCCAGTCTCGGCCTCGCCATCGCCGATGACGCAGGTGGCGATCAGCTCGGGGTTGTCGAGCGCGGCGCCGAAGGCGTGGGAGAGCGCATAGCCCAGTTCTCCCCCTTCGTGGATGGAGCCGGGTACCTCGGCGGTCACATGGCTGCCGATGCCCCCGGGGAAGGAGAACTGGCGAAAGAGCTGGCGCATGCCTTCGGCATCGCGGCTGACGTCGGGGTAGCGCTCGCTGTAGCTGCCCTCCAGCCAGGTGTTGGCCACCAGTGCCGGGCCGCCGTGGCCGGGGCCGGCGACATAGATCATGTCGAGATCGTGGTGGCGGATGACGCGGTTGAGATGGGCGTAGACGAAGTTGAGCCCCGGGGTCGTGCCCCAGTGGCCGAGCAGGCGGCGCTTGACGTGTTCCGGGGTCAGCGGTTCGCGCAGCAGGGGATTGGCCAACAGGTAGATCTGGCCGACGGCGAGGTAGTTCGCTGCCCGCCACCATGCATCGATCGCCGCGAGTTCGCCAGCGGTCGCTTCAGGCGCCTCGGAATGGTCCATTGGGTGCTCCTGGTCACTGGTGTGCATTTGGCTTCCCTTCATCCATTGCATGTGCCGACAACCCTGCGTGCGCAAGGCGTTCGGCCTCGTCTACGGCGATCACCCGCACCTCGACAGCACTGCTGGCACTGCTGATGCGGGCCTCGCCGCCCGTGGCGGCCTGGTTGGCGGCCGTGTCGAGTTCGGTACCGGCCCATTGTAGGCCGTCGAGGATGGCCGCGCGCATCCGGGGCTGATGTTCACCGACACCACCGCCGAAGAGGATGGCGTCGACTCCGCCCAGCGCGGCCAGAAAGGCACCGATGTACTTGCGCGTGCGATAGGCGTAAAGGTCGAGGGCGAACTGCGCCGCCTCCGATCCGTCGGCGATCAGTTCGCGCATGTCGCTGCTGATGCCGGACACGCCGAGCAGGCCCGACTCGCGGTTGAGCAGGGCGTCGAGGCGCTCCGGCGTCATTCCTTCGTGACGCAGCAGATGCAGCAGCAGACCGGGATCGACATCGCCGGACCGCGTCGCCATCACCAGCCCTTCAAGGGGCGAGAATCCCATCGAGGTATCCACGGCGCGGCCATCACGCAGGGCGGTGATGGAGCAGCCCGAGCCCAGCTGCAGCGAGATCACGCGTCCGCCTGCTTGATCGGACAGCGCCTGCCAGCGGTGCCACATCGACTCGTGCGCGATGCCGTGGAAGCCGTAGCGGCGCAGTCCCCATTCCGAAGCGAGATCGCGCGGCAGGGCGTAGGTACGTGCTACCGCCGGGAGATCTCGATAGAGGCTGGTATCGAAGACGGCGGACTGCGGGGTGTCGCCCAGCATCGCGCGGCACGCCCGCATCCAGGCCAGGGCCGGCGGATTGTGCAGCGGGGCGAGCTGGGCGTGTGCCGCGATGGTGCGTTCGAGGTCGGCGTCGAGGGGGTGCGCGCCGGGACCGCGGTCGCCGCCGTGGACGACGCGGTGAACGATGGCCGTGACCGTCGGGTTCCCTGTGGCGGCCAGGAACGCCGCGAGCACATCGGTTGCGCTGTCGGGGTCGGCTGCAGCGTGGTGGCGGGCGCGCTCGCGCAGTTCACCGTCGGCGTGGGCGTAGAGAGCCAGGCGGATCGATGAACTGCCGGCGTTGACGGTCAGTAGCGTCATTATGTGGATCCGAACGGGGCGAGTGAGGCCTCCCGCACAGGAAAGTCGCCATGCAAGGACACTACCATGGAAGCTCATATCCGCGGCGTAGCGTGAAGTCTGCATTCAGTGGGCGGGTAGGGCTCGCCGAGGCGCCCTGAAGGGAATGCGCACGCCCTTCAACGCGCAAGGTGCAATACGGCTTATGCTCGAAGCAGGGTGAAGGCGCTGGCGAGCATGCGCACGAGTTTGACCTGACGGCGCGTTCCGGTCTTTTGCGGGATGGACTGGACTGGATGTGTTGGCGGATCGTGCTCTCGCGACCGCCAGTGAGGGGGATCGCAGTGAGGGGAATCGCGCCCCCTGCCGGCCGCTGCCGGTCAGGGGGCGCGATCGGAGCGTTCAGAATCCGGGTATGAGCCGGAAACGGTTCATGAATTCCTCGGGGTCCGTGATCAACGCTCGTGCCGAGCCGTGTGCGCGCGTGTCGACGTAGTAAACGTCATCGCCGCCCGGGCGCAGCAGGCGATGCGGGCCAAAGCCCAAGTCCGTCATTTCGGGCAACGGCGCTCCTGTCCGGGCAAGGGCGCCGAACTCGACCGGTGTCGCGGTGGGAGCGGTTGCACTGAGCCCCTTGAGCGTCTGATCGTCCAGCTGGCCGAAGCCCGGCTGCGCTTCGATCAGGAATACCTCGCTGACCGAACGCGGAGGGGCCTGCGCGATCAGTGGTGCGGCGTCAGTGCCGGTCGATGCCCCGGCCCATTGGTGATTCACGAATTCGACGGCCTGACTGCCATCCGCCTGCACGGCGTGTGCCTCCCACCCGAGAGCGCCGGTCTGCTGCTGGGTCCGGTAATAGACCCAGCCGCCCGCGCTGCCGTGGATGCGGCTGCGCACCTCCCGGGTCTCGTCGTAGGAGGCCAGGGTCTGCGCCGTTCCTCCCGTGGTCGGCACCGAGCGCACGCCACTGGGTCCGCCGACACTGCCCGTCGTGTTCCAGCCCCAGACCGCGCGGTCATCGGCGATCGTGACAAAGCTGGGCCGCGTGTTGGCATCGCCACTCGGTGTGACCTGATCGATCATGTCGACGCCACCGGCGTCGACCCGCCAGACCTGTGAACTGGTGGACGAGCGAAGCGCCAGGTACAGAGCCGAACCGTCACTCGCGAAGCCATCGATCCCCCTGCGCTCTTCAATCTCGCCGAGCGTGTTCAGGGTGCCAGCGGATCCGGCCTGCGGCTCGTAGTGGAAATAGAAATCGTCGATGCCGATGATGAGGCTGCCGTCGTCGAGCCACGTGCGCAGATGCGTGTCGATGCCCGGCGTGGTGTCGTCGTTCTCGAGCAGGGTGGCAACGAGATTGAGATCCGTATCGTAGCGGGCCACCGTGATCGTTTGTGGATCGCCTTCCGGTTCCAGTACGAGCCAGCCATCGAATCGGTCGGTAGCGGGGTCGATGACCGGGGCGATCGGTCTGGACAGCGGTGTGAAGGGGAGGGGGGCGTCAGTCGCTGACGCGCCGACGCGAACGCTGAACCATTCGTCGGGGGCACCCGAGCGCGCCTTTCGATAGGCCAGTCCCCCAGCCCCCGCCTGCTGCAGATCGGGGGCGAGCATCATTTCCTCGATAGCACCGGCCTCGGCTTCACTGGAGATCGTCTCGGGTGCTGGCGGTGCCGCCGAGGAATGATCCGTGCGCGCAGCCCGAATCCGGTTGTTCGCCGTGTAGATCACCCGATCGATTCGGGTGCCACTCAAGGACGCGGGGACGGCGATCTCATTGCCCGCCGTGGTCGAGGAAGCCGATTCGAGGCCATCATCCACAGAGAAGAGCACGCCGGATTGCGGATCGAAAGCGCACAGTTCGGTATCGAAGACGAAGAACTGCAGGGTGTCAACGCCGGCATCTGTGGTCAGGCCACCGCCCGCATCAGCCGTTGAGAGGGTGGCATTGCATTCGGTTGCGCCGACATCGGGGGGATCTGACGGATCATCATCCCCGGGCGGGTCGTCGTTCGGCGGATCGTCGTCCGGCGGATCGGAATCGCCCGGCGAATCCGAGTCACCGGGTGGGTCGGTTTCACTGGGCCCGTTTCCAGTGGTTTCGTCATCGCCATTGCCGTTGTCGCTGCTCCCTCCGCAGCCCGCCAGCGCCAGAAGCATGCACGAAGTCAGCAGGACAGTCCGGAGCGCGCGGGTGCGGCTCAGTTCGTGGAGATTGCCATTCATTGTTGTTCTCCCTCCGCGGGTGTAGCGACCATCCGGTCAAGGCGAAACCTCACTGTTTCGATGCCTACTCCCCGGAGGCGTCAATCTCCCGGAACCGCAATGTCGGCAATGAATCGGCGAGGATGATCGGTCCGTCTCGGTCCATTTCTTGGGACGATGGGCCTCTCGTACCGAATTCTTCATATGATGTCAATAGATCGCCCGGCTTCATGAAACGGGGCGCGGAACAGCAGATACCGGGGCGAGCGCACCGGCCCGCCGCATGACACCGGCCTCGCGCGAGGCCGGCTGGCGCCTTGTCGCGATTAGAGTATGCATAAAAGTGATTTATTGTAGATGCGTGGAATCGTTTTAGAATAAGCGGTCCCGGACGGCGCTGTCGGCCCATTCTCAGCGGGCGACCGTCAAGGTAGAAGCTTATTGAGCGGGGCGAGCCCCCCGCGATGACTGTGGAGGTGTAGCGATCATGACACTGCGTATCGGCCAGACCGCGCCCGATTTCACCGCGGAGACCACGGAGGGGGCGATCCATTTCCATGACTGGATCGGCGAGCAGTGGTGCATTCTGTTTTCGCATCCGAAGGACTTCACCCCGGTGTGCACGACTGAGCTTGGTTACATGGCCGCGCTCAAGCCCGAGTTCGATAAGCGCAACTGCAAGATCATTGGACTCTCGGTGGACCCCGTAGAGAATCACGCCAAATGGTCCCAGGATATCGAGGAGACCCAGGGGACGGCGCCGAATTATCCGATGATCGGTGACACCCAGCTGGAGGTGGCGAAGCGCTTCGACATGCTGCCGGAGGACGAGGGCAGTGAGGCCGAGGGACGTACGCCGGCGGATAACGCCACAGTGCGCTCCGTGTTCATCATCGGGCCGGACAAGAAGATCAAGGCGATGCTGACTTATCCGATGACCTCGGGCCGGGACTTCAACGAGGTACTGCGCCTGCTCGACTCGGTCCAGCTCACGGCGAAGCACACGGTCGCGACGCCGGTGAACTGGAAACCGGGCGAGGACGTCATCATCCCGCCGTCGGTCAGTGATGAAGAGGCGAAGACGAAGTTCCCCGGCGGTTGGAACGCGCTCAAGCCGTATCTGCGGGTCACCCGTCAGCCCGAGTGAACCCGATCTCCGCCCCGGGACCGGCGCTTCAGCCGGTCCCGGAGGCTCGATGGGCTCTCCGCCCCATCGCATGCCCTTTGGGTGTCGCTGCGATCCCCACCGACCTATGCATCGGCGTGATGGCTGAGCGGCGCCATTGCCAGGCCCATGGCGATCGCCAGCATGAACGCCACAGCGACCAGCCAACGGCCGACGTGGTGCCACGCGTGTAGTTGGCGCTCGCGATGCGCAAGCTGTACTGCCAGTGATCTCCACCCGCGTTGGACAGCACAGGCTGCGGCAAGTGGCAAGCGCAGGGTAACGGGCTTGCTCATGCGACCCGTGGCCCGCGAAAGCAGGGGAGCCAACAGGAGGGCAGCCAGAAGCGGTGCAATGGCCTCGGTCATCGCCGCCGGAGCGAGGGCGCGCTCGGCTGCGACAGTGTCTCTACCCATCCACCAGGGCAGGGCCAGCAGGGCTAACAGGAGTAGACCCCAGGCGGGCAGCATCTGCATTACGGCGCTGGGGCTCGACGGCGCGTCGGCCTGCACGGTGTGGGGGCGTGCTCGTCGCAGGAAGTGGAGCATCAGCAGCATGGTCGCGAAGCTGGACAACGCGAGGAATGTCGCAGCGGCTGGGGGGCCCTCGGTGAGGGCGATGGCCATTGCTGACTTCGCGAGTGCGCCACTGGTCCCCGGGGCGGCGGCCAGCGCAAGGGCCGGGAGCCACAACGCGATCCAGACGAACCGGGCGAACGTCAGGCGCACCCTCGTGAGTAGACCGACACCGAGAAACAGCAGGGCCTTGGCGAGTCCATGGTGGATAGCGAGAAGCGCGATCGCCGCACCTGCAGCACTGGGCGAGTGCAGCGTGGTGCCCGCGAGCATGGTGCCCAGACCCATTTGACTCACACTGGACCAGGCCAGGATGGTCTTGGGTTCGTTGATGGCGAGCCCGCGCACGATGCCATAGAAGACGGCTGCGGCACCGAGCAGGAGCAGCCCGTTCTCCAGCCATTCGACCTGGACGGTACCGTCGACACTGGACAGCCTCAGCCAGGCCAGTAGCCCGACCTTGATCATCACGCCGCCGAGGACGGCGCTGGCAGCCGTGGGGGCGACCGGGTGGGCATGGGGTAACCACGCGTGTAGACCCAGTGCGCCGAGTTTCACGCCGAACGCGAGCATCAGTAGGCCGGTCGTGATGCCGGGGAGGCTCGCTGCGATATCGACCAATGGCCACGGCTTGTCCGAGGGGTGGGTGTTGGCGATCAGTGATATCGCCACGAATAGCGCGAGTTCCGCCAGCAGCATCATTGCCAGATAGTGCCTGCCGGCACGCAACGCGGTGGTAGCTGCGCTGGAAATGATCAGACCGAGCCCGGCGAAACTCATCAGGGTCATACCGATATAGAGACCCAGGAGGTCCTGGGCGAGAATGACCATGACATTCCCGCCGAGTGCGATCAGCCACAGGGCGGTAAAGCCCGGCTTGTGGGCCAACGCCGGATGGAGTGGTCGCACGAGCCAGCCAGCGACCAGCCAGATCAGCGCCGCTGGCAGGAGAAAGGCCTGTGCGATTTCGTCGAGTTCCAAGCGCAATCCGCCCATCACTGCCGGCACGCGCAGCTCGGCCCCAATCGGTAACAGAAAGCCAGCGGCCACGGCGGGCACGGCGGCCAGTATCAGGGGGAGTGCGGACCACGCGGCCGGCCAAAGGGGGCGCAGCAGCAACAGCCCCCATGGGGCCAGCAGTACCGCGGCGAGCAGCGGATGGGCCGTCATGGCGGCGTGCCTGCAAGGCTTGGCCAGTGAGGTGCAGCGAGCCCCAGGCCACAGGCGAGAGCGGCAAGGACAAGCGCCACGCCTCCGACGGTCGTTGCCCGTGGACGTGACGGGGGCGGTGAAGTGCCGGCAGCGCTGATGCCGACGTCAAGCACGCGCCACAGGTAGGCGACGCTCAGGGCCGTGCCGATGAGTAACACCAGCAGCCATCCGACCGCGCCTGTCTCCAGGGCAGCTCGCGCGAGCCACCATTTTGCAAAGAAGCCGCCAGTGGGAGGCAAGCCTGCAAGGCTCGCTGCAGCCAGCGTGATTGCGAGCCAGGCGAGCCGGGTCCCGCTTTGCGGCGCAGGGAGGGCGTCCAGGCGGCTGCGGCCACGATGCAGGAGCAAGGCCCCCGCTGCGAGAAAGAGCGCCGCCTTCGCCAAGCCATGGGTCACCAGCAGCAGCGTCGTGCCGTTCCAGCTCAGTGCCCCGGAGTTGCCCAGTATCAGCGGGAATGCCACCAGGGCCAGCCCGAGCTGGGAGATCGTGGAATACGCGATCACCATCTTGAGGTGCCGTTGCAACAGTGCCTGTGCGCCGCCCCAAAACATCGCCCCGGTCCCCAGGACCCCGAGGATCACTGCCACCTCCGTGCTCGGGAGGACAACGAAGGGGCCCGTCCAGAGCCTTAGCAGCAGATAATAGGCCGCGGCGACAACGAGTGCGGAGAGCATGGCACTGACCGGGGGCGAGGCACGTCCGTGTGCAGCGGGGAGCCAGAAATGCAGCGGGAAGATCGCCGCCTTCAGAAGCAGGCCGAGTGTAATGGCACCGGCGGCGATCGCGGCAACGGCGTCGGCGGCTAGATCGGCCTCGAGCAAGGCCAGGTCCAGTGTGGCCTGTTGCCCGTACAGCAGGGCTACGCCGAGCAGGTACAGGCTGGACCCGAGCAACGTGGCCAGCAGGTAGCGCCAGGCAGCCGAGCGGGCCCTGGGGTTTGCGTGTGCGATCAGGCCCACGGACGCCAGGGAAACCATCTCGAGTGTTACGTAGAGATTGAACAGATCGGCCGAGAGAAAGAGCGCGTTGAGTCCCAGCCACAGGAAAAGCCAAAGCGGCCAGAACAGACGCGGGTCATCCGATTCGGTTGGGGTCGGCGGTCGAGCCTGCTGAAAAACCACCCCGGCGAGGCCGATGATCGCGGTCACCAGCAAGAGGACAGCGGCCAGGCCGTCGACATGCCACGAGATCCCGAGCGGGGTCTCCCAGCCTCCGATGGGCTGGTCCCACTCTCCGTGGGCGTTCACCGCGACATTCAGCAACAGGGCGAGGACGTTGAGGGTCAGGGCCGTAACCAGCGTGATGGCCGCGGCCCAAGCCGGCAACACGAAGGCGAGGATTGCCGACAGCAGTGGGATCGTGACCAGTAGAGCGGCGGCGAGTTCGCCTTCAGTCACCACTTTCCCCCGGGCCATCCTGCGTACGGGCATCGCGTTTGCCGACGTGCACCGTGAGCGCGATGGCTACTGCGGTTGTGCTCACGCTGATCACGATTCCGGTGAGTACGATCGCATGCGGTATTGGGTCGAGCGGGGTGGCCATGCGCGCAATCACGACAAACAGCAGGAAAACGGCTGCAGTGAGCACATTGAGGGCGAGTAGGCGGCGCAGCATGTGTCCGGCAGTAAAGAAACCGTGCAGCGCGATCGTGAACAGCGCCATGGCGAGGAGCAGATAAATCAACATGATTCCTCTCTGTACTTGTCGCCCACCCTGCGGGGCCTGCCACGCAAGTAGAGTGCGACCAGCAGCAGCGCGATCGATGATCCGGCGGCTACCTCGATCAGCGGGATGGCCCAAACAGCGCTCTGTTGCGGATACTCGAGATAGCCGTAGCCCGTTGCCATACCGGCAATGGCTACGGCGAGCATGGCGACTACACCGATCGACAACGCGAGCCGCCAGGGGCCCCTGGGATCACTATGAATCCAGGGGCCGGATCCGGCCAGTACCATGAGAATGCCGCCCGCTCCCAGCACGGCACCGGCCGGGAATGCCCCGCCCGGGGCATGGCTGCCGCGCCAGAGGAGATAGGCGGTCATCAGCAAGAATACGGGGAACAGTATCCTCGCCAGCGCCGGCAGGGAGGGTGAGGGGATGCTCGGAGCCGACGGGACGTGGGCCGGCCCCAGCGACCACATGGCGATAGCAGCGAGTAGTAGTATGGCGATCTCGAACAGCGTATCGAGCGCTCGGAAATTCAACAGTACCGCGGTCACGGGGTGATCCACGCCAGCCTGCGGCAGCGCATCGATTGCGAGCCCGCCCATCCCCGGCGCGGGCAGGTACCAGGCCGCCAGCGTCAGAAGGCCGAGGATGCCGCTTCCCGCCGGAATCCAGAAACCCCAGGACCGTGCCGGTGCGTGCCCCGGCACCTGTCCCTCGCGATAAACCGCGAGCCGATCCAGTGCCGAGAGCAGTAGGGCCCCGGTCGCGCCGGCGCCGATCGCCGCCTCGGCCAGGGCGATGTCGGGTGCCTCGAGGCGGACCCAGGCCAGGGCCATCAGCAACCCGAACACGATGAAGCTGATGACTGCGCGATACAGGTCCGCGGCGCGCGTCGCCTGCCAGCCCAACCAGATCAGGGCGATGGCGAGCAGGAGGTCGAACAGGAGTCCTGCCGCGCCCATCACTCCTCGCCTCGCGGTTGGATGCCGCGGGCCGTTGCCGCCCTGGCGATCAGCCCTGCGCCCGTGGCCGAGGCGAGCAACAGCAGTATCCATACCAGCAAGAGTTTGAGCAGCACCAGGAGGCTGCCGGAGTGCAGGCCAAGACCGAAACAGATCAGGCCCAGACCGGCGTTGTCGGTCTTGGCCAGGGCATGGAGGCGAGCGTAGACATCAGGGAAGCGCAAGAGGCCGACAGTGCCCAGCAACAGAAAGGCTACACCCGTCACGACCAGTACGCCGCCGAAGAGCTCCGCTGCATGCACTACTGATCCCCCTCGTCGCAGCGCGGTTTTGCGTCAGTGTGGGGCGGCAGTCTATAGCGGTCTGTCCCCATGGCTTGCCAGGCGCGGTTGACAAAGGCGACGACGGCGACGGCGGATAGCAGGGCGAAGATGAGCCCAATATCGATCAGCGCCGGCTGATCGTGGATGAAGGCCATCAGCAGCACAATGGCAATCGCGGAGGTCGCGAACATCTCGGCCGCAAGCATCCTGTCAGCGGCGGTTGGCCCGCGGAGTACGCGCAACAGCCCGACCCCGATGTTCAGCATCAGCAGTGCCACCAGGTAGGGATACAGTTCAATCATGGTTGCGGCATGGGGTGGCAAACATCTTTCCGACACGCTGTTCCAGGTGCACCAGCGTGCGCAGGGCGGCACTCGCGTCACCGAGTACATGGACGGTCATTGCGCGGGGGCCGACGCCAAGGCACAGGGTGCCGGGCATGAGATTGATCAGATTGGCGAGGAACAGGCGTGCGCTGTCCGTCGGTAGCTCCCAGATGAAGTCGAACACCGAGGGGGTCAGCGGGCGGCGGGGATGGAGCGCACGGGCACCGATTTCGATGGCGCTGCGCAGGGACAACCAGATGAAGAGCGGCACGAATGGAAGGGTCTGTGACAGTCGCAGGCGCCAATGCTCACGCACCGGGAAGGGATTGAACAGGGCGGCGGCTACCACTGCCGGCAGGCCCCAGAACCAGCCCCCTTCCCCGCTGCTGAGCAGCCACCATAGTAGCGTCAAGATCAGGAGTCGCAGCGGCAGCCCGCGGTCATGCCCCGCATTCTGCAGCCACCGAGCGAACCGTTCGTGCATGCGTGAAGGCGTGGCCATGAAGGCGCGCGCTCCCCGTGGTTTATCCAACAGCAGTCACTCTACTGGATACGCGCTTGTGGCAGTATTCCCGCACTGCGCCGGGAGTGGGGAGGTTGATCGACGCATAGAGGCGCGGCGATACTGCACGCCACTGCGCTGGCTTGCGCATCCCGTGTTCGTGGCCGGGTGCTGCCGTGATCCCGGCCCAAGCCTACGGGGATGATATCGTAGTTGGCCAGTAGCCCGATCCTTGTGCCATTGCATGGGGCCGCGATACCAGCGCGCTGCCCCAATCGCCATCGCGTTTGTGTGCGTCAGGGAATCGACATGGAGCAAAGGCGCATCCCATGACTCGGTTGAGAACCGCAATACGTTGGCTCCTGCCCGTGGCCATCCTGGGGAGTGCGGTGGCCATTGTCGCGCTGCTGGTAATGACCCGCCCCGATATCCCGGCGGAGCCGGCAGAGGAACGAGCCTGGCCCGTCACGACCGTGGCCGTGGATGTCTCCGTCCACCGACCGGTGCTGCGCCTGCAGGGCTTCGTCGAATCGCCGTCGACGGCGACCCTCAGGGCCGCCGTTAATGCCGACGTCACCGCTGTGCCCGCGCGCGAGGGCGATGGCGTCGGCGCTGGTGACGCCCTGGTCGAACTCGATGAGGAGGAGCTGCGCCTCGCGCTGGAGGAGCGTGAGGCGGATGTCGCGGAACTACGCGCGCAGCGGCGCATCGAGGAGCAGCGCGTCGATGTCGACGGCGAGGAGCTCGCCCTTGAAGAGGAGCTGTTGCGGCTGTTCGAGCGCGAGGTACAGCGCCTCGAAGGCCTCTCCCGCGACCAATTCGTGTCTCCCTCGGCGCTGGAGCGGGCACAGCAGGAGCGCACCCGGCAGCGCCTCGCCGTGGCCGCGCGGCGCTTCGCCGTGGAGACGGCGGAGCAGCGCCTGGAGCAGTTCGATGCACGCCTGGAGCGCGCCCGTACGCTGCGCGACCGGGCGGCGCTCGATCTCGACCGCGCACAACTGCGCGCACCCTACAATGCCCGGGTGGCTGAGGTCATGGTGGCACGCGGCGACCGGGTCGCCCCGGGTGAGCCGCTGCTGCGATTCTACGACGGCTCGGAACTGGAGATCCGCGCCACCGTGCCCGAGCACGCGTTGCAGCGGGTACGCCTCGCGGCGGCCGGCGCGGGGGTCGATGCCCGTGGCGAGGTCGACGGGGAGCGGGTACCGCTGTCGCTGTCCCGATTCTCCGGTCGTGCCGATCCGGGGCAGGGTGGTGTCGAGGCGCTGTTCGCCGTAACCGCTGACCATACGGATCTCGTGCTCGGCCGGTTCGCCGCCCTCGAGGTACTGCTGCCGCCCGAGCCGGAATCCGTCCTGCTCCCCTTCGAGGCGTTGTACGACGCCGGGCGGGTCTACCGAGTCGTCGATGGGCGCATGCAGGCCGTCGAGGTGGCGCGACTCGGCCAGGCCGAAATGGCCAACGGCGAGCGTGGTGTGCTGGTGCGGGCACCCGAGCTGGAATCGGGCGATCGGATCGTCAGTACGCAGATCCCGCAGGCGATGGATGGCGCCCGCGTGCAGGTCATGGAGCCGTAGGCGCGCGATGCGTACCGACTCCGACGCATCCTGGCTGGCCTGGATTACCCGCCATCCGGTGGCCGCCAACCTGATCATGCTGTTGTTGATGGTCTCCGGAGTCTGGGCGCTGCAGCAGCTTAATACCCAGTTCTTCCCCACATTCGAGCTCGACATCGTCACCGTTGAGGTGGAGTGGCGGGGAGCCACGGCCGAAGAGGTAGCCGACACGATCACTTCGCCGCTCGAAGAAGAGTTGCGCGATGTGGACAATCTGCGCGAACTGACTTCCACCTCGGCCGAGGGTACGGCGGCCATTGTGCTGGAGTTCCGCGAGGGCACGGACATGACCGAGGCCACGGAGTCCGTCAAGGATCGCGTGGCCGGTGTGCGCAATCTCCCCGAGGATGCCCGCGAGCCGACCATCCGCCGCGTGGTGCGCTACGACCCTGTGGCGCGACTACTGGTCACGGGCGATCTCAATGCGCGCGAACTGCGCGAGTTCAGCCGCCTGCTGGAAGAGGAACTGCTGGAGAGCGGTGTCACGCGGGTCGACATCACCGGTCTGGCGGAGCAGGAGATCAGCATCGAACTCCCCCAGCAGCGGCTCGATGACCTCGGGTTGGCCTTCGCGGATCTGGCGCGCCGCGTCGATGCCGAGAGCCAGGATCTGCCCGCGGGCGACGTCGGCGAGCGGGATGTCGCACGCCAACTCCGCGGCATGGATCAGGCGCGCTCGCTGCAGGCGTTCGAGGATCTGCGCATCCCGATGGAAGGGGGGCGTTCGCTGGCGCTGGGCGATATCGCCGAGGTCCGTCAGCAGGCCCGCGATGGCGAGATCGAGCTCCGTGTCGCCGGTGATGGCGCCATCGAGATTCTGGTCGAGCGTGCCGAGGAAGAGGACGCGCTGGTGGCCGCGCAGGTTCTGGATGGCTACCTGCAGCAACGGCAGTCAACATTGCCGGACACGGTCAACGTCGAAGTCTTCGACGAGTTCTGGCAGTTCATCAGCGAGCGCATCACGCTACTGTTACAGAACGGCGCCGGCGGCCTGCTCCTCGTGATCGGTGTGTTGCTGGCGTTCCTCTCGGCGCGGATGGCCTTCTGGGTGACGCTGGGAATTCCCACCTCGCTGTTGGCGGCGCTGGCGGTGCTCTATCTTACCGGCGGCAGCATCAACATGATCAGCCTGTTCGCCTTCATCATGTCGCTCGGCATTATCGTCGACAATGCGGTCGTGGTGGGGGAGAACGCCTACAGTCGTTTCCAGAACGGTGAGGCGCCCGCGGAGGCAGCGATCCATGGTGCCCAGCGGATGTTCGTCCCCGTGATGGCGGCTTCGCTGACCACTATAGCGGCCTTTCTGCCGCTGATGATCATCGGGGGCCCCATCGGCAACATCCTGTTCGATATCCCGTTGGTTATCGTCTGCGTGATCATCGCGGCGGTCATTCAGGCCCTGTTCATCCTGCCCGGGCATTTGCGCCGCTCCTTCGAGCGCGCCCGGCGTAGTGCGCCGAACCATCATCGCCAGGCGCTGGACAGCGCTTTCAACCGCTTCCGCGATGGCCCCTTTGCGCGCGCCGTGGAAGCGGCCATCCACAACCCATGGGCCACCATTGCTGTGCCGGTCGCGGCGTTGATTGTAGCCATCGGTCTCGTCGCGGGTGGGCGTCTGGCCTTCACCTTCTTCCCCACCGTGGAGGGGGAAACGGTGTACGCGAATGTCAGCTTCGCACCGGGTACACCGAGGGCGCGGGTGGAAGCCTACCTCGACCGGCTCGAGGAGTCGCTGCGCGCCTCCGACGAGGCGTTCGGTGGTGATGTGCTGCGCACCCATGTCGCGCGCACCGGCAGCACCTTTGCCGGGGATCCTGCCGATACCCGCTTCGGCGACCACTATGGCGGCATCTTCGTCCAACTCGCCCCGCCCGATGAGCGCGATGTGCGCAATCGCGCCTTCGTCCGCGCCTGGGAGGAGCATGCACCACAGGTGGCGGGGCTGGATAACCTGGTCATTCGCGAGCGCGGACAGGGGCCGCCGGGTGCCGACATCGACGTGCGCATCACCGGCGCTCCGCCGGAGCAGCTCAAGGCCGCGTCGATGGAGGTCAAGGCCGATCTGCGCCAGCGCCCCGGGGTATTCGCGATCACGGACGATCTGCCCTACGGCCCCGAGCAGTGGGTTCACCGCCTGAATGACGAGGGCCGCGCGCTCGGTCTGTCGGCCTCCGATCTCACCACCCAGCTGCGTGATGCCTACGGGGGTGTGCTCGCCCAGATCTATCAGGAGCGGCGAGACGAAATGGAGGTCTGGGTACGGCTGGCGAGTGCGCAGCGCGATGCGCTGGCGAGCCTGGAGGATTTCCGCATCCGCACGCCGGAGGGCGAGTCCGTGCCACTGGGCAACGTGGCCGAACTGGATACGCGCAGGAGCTTCGCCTCATTGCGCCACTTCGACGGTCGCCTGGCGGTGCGCCCGACGGCCGAGGTCGACGCCGATGTGGCCAACGCCAATCGCATCCGCGCCGATCTGGAGGAGAACCTGCTGCCTGAGCTGCGTGATCGCTATGGGGTGCAGACGAGCTTCGAGGGGCAGGCAGCGAATCAGGAGGAGACCCTGGCCGACATGCAGGCCGGCCTGGTGCTTGCGCTCGCCCTGATCTATCTGGTGCTGGCGTTCGTGTTCTCCTCCTACGGTTGGCCGCTGCTGATCATGGCCGTGATTCCCTTCGGCGTCGTCGGCACCTTCTTCGGCCATTTCGCCTTCGGCCTCGACCTCACCATTCTCTCGCTGTTCGGCCTGTTCGGCCTGTCGGGCATTGTGGTGAACAACAGCATCATTCTGGTTTCCTTCTATCGCGACATCCGTGCGCGCTCACCCGAGGCACCACTGGAGCAGGCCCTGGTGGAGGCTTCGCGGTTGCGTCTGCGACCGGTGCTGGTGACGACGCTGACGACCATCGGCGGGCTACTACCGCTGCTGTTCGAGACCTCGGTACAGGCGCAGTTTCTCATCCCGATGGCGATCGCCATCGCCTTCGGCCTGGCCGTCGCCTCGCTGATCGTCCTGTTCCTGGTGCCCGCGATGCTCGCGGTCTACGAGAACGCCGCGCAGTGGTTGCATGGCGGCATTGCGGAGGGCTCTTCTTAGTCATCCGGTGCCTTGCGCAGCGACTTGATCTTGCCGCGTTGCTTCTTTTCGCTGATCCGCCGTTGCCGGGCGCGCCGGGAGGGTCGAGTCGGCTTGCGCGGCTTGCGGGTCACGGTCACGGACCGGATCAATTCCCGCAGGCGCTCACGGGCGGCTTCCTCGTTCAGCTCGCGGCTGCGGAATTCCTGCGCCTTAATGACGACCACGCCATCCTTCGTGATCCGATGATCGCTCCGTTCCAGCAGGCGTTCCCGGTAGTGCTGCGGTAATGAGGAGGCGTGGACATCGAAGCGGAGATGGACCGCCGTCGAGGCCTTGTCGCCATGCTGGCCGCCCGGGCCGCTGGCACGGACGCCGGCGATCTCGATCTCTTCTTCAGGAATCGACAGGCTGGCGGAGATCTTGAGCATGGCTTGATGACGATTCGAAGCTGCCAATGGTCATCATGGACGGGCCTCGATGCACGTGGAAGGCGTCTGCAAGTGGATCTGCGCATCACGCAATGCGCTGCATCGGCCCGTCCTTCACGCGCAAAGTGGCCCTCTCCTGGGGCCAGCCGGCCCCCTACTTGCGGCTACTGGCGATGACCGTGACCGGGCAGGTTGCGCGATCGACGACCTTGTGGCTGACACTCCCCAGGAGCTTTTCGCGGATGGGGCCCAGCCCGCGGCGTCCCATGACAATGACCGAGTCCGCGGGTGCATTGCTGGCGAACTCGAGGATCGCATCGGCCGGGTGGTCGGAGGTCACGCAGTGTTCGTAGACGGTGATGGCACGCTCGGCGAGGGCGGCGCGGGTATTCTCGAAGGCCGGGTCCGTGGTGGGGTCCACCGAGGCGTCACGCTCACCGATGACGTGGAGAAGCTGAACCGTAGCGTGCGCCGCCTCGGCAAGCGCGCCCGCGAGGCCGGCGGCCGCATCGGCGTGTGCGGAGCCGTCGACCGGCAGGATGATGTCGCCGAGTCTTTGCTGCGGCTTGTCGGCGTCATCCCCGTGGACCAGCGTTACCGGTCCGGGCACCTTGTGCAATACGGTGTGGCTGACGCTGTCGAGGACTACCTTGTGTAGATCGTCGAGGCGACGCGAGCCGATCACCAGGAACGAATCGGGCTGGTTTGTCACGTAGTCGATGATGCGCGCGGCGGTGTCGCCGGTGAGCGTGCAATCCTCCAGGATTTCTTCGGTCACCCGCGGGGCAGCGTCTGAAGGGGTGACCTCGCGGGCGGCGGCGACGGCCTCCTCGGCAGCCTGCCTGCGTGCGGCGCGATCGGCATCGGTGTCGGCGGTCCGGTTGGCCGGGATGTCGCTGAGCTCGGCCGGCTCGGGCGGCATGACGTGCAGCAGGCGCAGCTCGGCATCAAGCAGTTGCGCGAGGAG
>SLKC01000008.1 GCA_007134775.1 Ectothiorhodospiraceae bacterium
AGAGGCCCAGGAGCTCTTTCTCCCCGGCCAGGTTGAGCGCCAGGGCCAGGTAGACCGCCTGGGTCTGGACATGGCCGGCGGTGCGCATCTTCACATGGATCGCGTCCAGGTAGACGATGGGGTAGACCGCCTCCAGCGGGCGGCCCTGCCAGGCCTTCACGTCGTCCAGGACCGCGTCGGTCACCGTGGAGATCAGGCTGGGGGACACTTCGACCTTGTACAGCTCCTTGAGATGCCCCTGGATTTCCCGCGTGGTCATGCCCCGGGCGTACAGGGCGATCACCTTCTCATCGAAGTCCGGAAGGCGCCGCTGGCCCTTGGGAACCAGCACCGGCTCGAAGCTGCTGTCCCGGTCCCGGGGGATCTCGAGCTCCATCTCCCCCGTCTCCGTCTTCAGCCGCTTCGTGCTCTTTCCGTTCCGGGAATTTCCCCCATTTCGTCCTTCCGACGCATGCTTTTCGTACCCGAGGTGCGCCGTCATCTCTCCTTCCAGCGCCCTCTCGTACAGCCGCTTCGTCAGGTCCTCCAGTACCCCGCCTGATCCCACCAGCTCCTCCGGCCTCCTTCCCTCCAACAGCCGGTCCAGAAGCTCTTCCACTCTCTCGTCTCTCTTGGCCATGGGGCCTCCTTTTCAATCAATCTACTCCATGGCCTTTTACACAGAAATCTGGACGCTCCCCCGGGAGTCGCCCTGGCCGGAAAGCTCGATGCTCCGGATGGTCATGCGCTGAATGGGAACATCCAGAACCACGCCCTGGATGGTGAATTCCGCCTCAATGGGCTGGGCTTCGGTGTGGGGAAGGAGGTCAAGTGGGTTCCTGCTGAGCCGTGCGTCCCGGACGCTGGTGTCCCGGGGGAGCCCTACAAAGTAGCCCAGGTGGAGGTGTGGCGTCACTGCGCCGGTCTGGCCCACCGTGCCGAGGCGCTTGACCAGCCATCCGGAATCGACTACGTTGGCTCTTCAACAATCTGTCGTGGTGATTTGACGCCGCTTGCCGCCACGTAAAACAATGCGCTAAAGGACGACGCCCGGCGGTGTGGCTCGCCCGGGCTTTTTTCGTTTCCGGAAGCGTGACGGCACCGCGATGTCGGGAGTCCCAGGACTGGACCCCGAGCGTCGGACCACAAGACAACGAACCCGGAAACCCGATTCCATGCCCCTTCGTCGGCACCATCTCCCTGCCTCCAGCCGCTCCGCTGCGGCGCTCCACACCTCCATGTGCATGCACACCTCCATGTGCATGTGCCCCTGCATGTGCATGTGTGACCCTCCCGAGAGAGGCGGGGAGCGAGACTCCATCCAAGGACTCGCCATGAGCTGACGAAGCGCTGGTTCTACGGCTCCACCCGGCCCTCTCCCTGAGGAGGCCGGGTTTTTTTGTATCCATCCACCAGGAGAATGACACCACCATGAGCACCATCGACCTTGATCAGCAGCCCCTGGGCCTGGGCACTCGGGCCGTCCATTCCGCTCAGGAATCGGCGGATCCCGCCACCGGAGCCCGTGCGGTGCCCATCTACGCCACTACCTCCTACGTCTTCGACTCCCCCGATCATGCGGCCTCCCTTTTCGGACTGAAGGAGTTCGGGAATATCTACACGCGGATCATGAACCCCACCACCGACGTCTTCGAACGGCGGGTGGCGGATCTGGAGGGAGGCGTGGCGGCTGTGGCCACGGCCAGCGGACAGTCGGCCGAGACCCTGGCCATCCTGAACCTTGCCCAGGCCGGCGACAGTATTGTGGCCAGCAAGTCCCTCTACGGGGGCACATACGCCCTCCTCCGCCACACCCTCCCCCGGCTCGGGATCGAGGCCCGCTTCGTGGAGAACACTCCCGAGGCCGCGGCCCGGAGCATCGATGAGACCACCCGGGCACTCTACCTGGAGACCATCGGGAACCCGCGCCTGGACGTGCCGGACCTGGAGGGCTTCGCCCAGGTGGCCCACGAGCACGGGATTCCCCTGGTGGTGGACAACACCTTCGCCACCCCCATCCACTGCCGGCCCCTGGAGCACGGGGCCGATATCGTGGTCCATTCGGCGACCAAGTGGATCGGGGGACACGGGACGGCCATCGGAGGGGTTGTGGTGGATGGGGGGAGCTTCGACTGGGCGTCGTCGCCCCGGTTCCAGTCCCTCTATGTGGAGCCCGAAGCTGCCTATCACGGTCTCTCCTTCGCCGAGACGTTCGGCAATCTGGACGGGGTGAATCTGGCCTACGCCCTTCGGCTCCGGGTGGTCCTCCTCCGGGACCTGGGGGCAGCCCTCTCTCCCTTCAACGCCTTCCTCTTCCTCCAGGGTCTGGAGACGCTCCACCTGCGGATGCAGCAGCACTCCAGCAACGCTCTGGAGCTGGCCCGGTTCCTGGAGGGGCACCCTGCCGTGACCTGGGTGAGTTACCCTGGCCTTGCCTCCCATCCCACTCACGGGGAGGCCACCCGGTTCCTGGAGGGGGGGTACGGCGGTGTCCTCACCTTCGGGGTTCTGGGAGGAGAGGCGGCGGCCCGTAAGGTCATCGAGGAATCCCGCCTCTTCAGCCTCCTGGCCAATGTGGGAGACGCCAAGTCCCTCATCATCCACCCGTGGAGCACGACCCACGAGCAGCTCTCGGAAGAGGATCGCCGGGCCGCCGGGGTCAGCGAGGACCTGATCCGTCTCTCCGTGGGGATTGAGGACAGCCAAGACCTCATTCACGATCTGGACCGGGCACTCCGGAAGGCGGTGGGGCTATGAGCCCGCCCCTGGTCCTCAAGTTCGGTGGCACCTCCCTGGCGAGCCCGGCTCGAGCCCGTCTCGCCGCCCAACGGGTGGAGCGACACGTGGCCCAGGGGCGGAGAGTGGCTGTGGTGGTCAGCGCACCAGGCCGGACCACGGACCTGGTCCTCAGGTGGCTGGGCGAGCTGGAGGAGAAGGACACGGGAGGGGAAGTGGCTGTCCGAAGCGTGGAACGAGAACGCGAGCGGGACCGAGCGGTGGCCCGGGGCGAGGATCTGTCCGCCGCCTGCCTCGCCTTCGCCCTGTCCTCCCGGGGGATCGCTGCCCGCTCTTTCACCGGGCCGGAGGCGGGAATCCAGGTCAGCAGAGATCACGGCAACAGCCAGATCGCCGGGATTCGGGCCGAGCAGCTCCTGGAGCTTCTGGAGGGTGGAACGATCCCCGTCGTGAGTGGCTTCCAGGGGGAAGGCGCCGGAGGAGAGACTGTCCTCCTCTCTCGAGGGGGATCAGACATCACAGCGGTGGCGCTGGCGGCGACCCTGGGGGCCGAGTGCCATCTGGTCACCGACGTGGCCGGGGTCTACGACGCCGACCCCCGGACCACGCCGGGAGCCCGTCTCCTCCCTCATCTCAGCCACCATGCACTGGTTCGACTGGCCGAATCCGGAGCTCGGGTCGTCCACCCCGAAGCGGCCCGACTGGCCAGAAGGGACCGGGTTCCCCTGTGGATCTACCACTTCCAGGACGGACTCCTGGATCCTGGCGCCCGGGCCCCGGAGGGCTCGCGCGTCCAGGCCCCGGAGGCAGCGGCCCTGGCCGGAGGCCTACCGTGAGCCCTCAACTGAAGCAGTGCTCCACCGGCCCCCTGACGCTGGAATGTGGCCATTCCATCCCGAAGCTGGTCCAGTCCTATGCCCTTGCCGGAAGGCCTGCCCGGGATGGGGAGGGTGTGGTGGTTATCCTCCCATCCCTGACCAGCGCCCCGGACCCCACCCGTTGGTGGCCGGGGATCGTCGGGCCAGGGCGGGCCGTGGACACCCATCGTTACACGGTCCTATGCCCGGCCCTCCTGGGTTCACCCTACGGCACGGGGCCCCTCCCTCCTGGGGCATCCGTGACGCCCCGTGACATGGCCCGCGCCGCTCTCCAGCTCATCCTGGAGCTGGGCCTGGACCGCCCCCACCTGGTCACTGGAGGCTCGGTGGGGGGGATGGTGGCGCTGGAGTGGGCGGCCACCGATCCAGAGGGTCCCCGGAGTGTGGTCTCCATGGCGGCACCGGCCGTCCAACCGGCCATGAGCATCGGCCACAACCACGTCCAACGGGAAGCCATCCGCCTGGGTGGACCCCGGGGACTGGCCGTGGCCCGGATGGCGGCCATGCTGACCTACCGGACCCCCCGGGAGTTGTCGGCTCGCTTTGGACGAGATGAGCACCCGGAGCATGGATTCCAGCTCCGCTCCTACCTGGAGCACCAGGGGCAGAAGCTGACGAATCACTTCGATCCGGGAAGCTACCTGACCCTCCTGGATGCCATGGACGCCCACGACGTTGGCCGGGGACGGGGCGGGGTGACCCGCGCCCTGGCAGCGTTCCGGGGGGAGTTGGTGGGGGTTGGCATCCGAGGCGACATCCTGTATCCACCCTCCGACATCAAGGAGTGGGTGCGCCAGACCAACGCCCAATACAGGGAATTCACCTCCACCCGGGGGCACGACGGATTCCTTCTGGAAGAGGAGGCAGTGTCACAGATCCTGGTGGAAGCACTTGGCACCACCCAGCACACGCCGACGATGAGCACGGAAACGACGGCTGGAGGAGCGAGATGATCGATCCAAGGAAGGAAGCCGGTGAACGGAATGGGCCGCTACCCCCGGGAGGCTCTCCGGTCCACCTCCACCTGGTGGGTGTGGGCGGTGTGGGCTCTGCGTTCCTGGATCAACTCGACCCTATGGCGGAAGGGGGAACCGTCCCCTCCGGAGTCGACCTGCGGCTGGCCAGCATAGCCCGATCCACCCTGAGCCACTACTCCCCAGCGGGGATTCGCCCCGACCAGGCGAAGCGACTCCTGGACGAAGAAGGGGAAGGGGATGCCGATCCCATCGCCTCCATCCTGGACGACCCGGCCCCCCGGCGGATACTGGTGGATTGTACAGCCGATGCGGGGATCGCCGGGGCCTACCCACGGCTCCTGGAGGAGGGCGTCCGGATCGTGGCAGCGAACAAGGTGGCCTTCTCCGGAACCCAGCAGGAATGGCGGCGCTCGCGGCGAGGCGGGCGGGCCCGAGCCTACCTGGAGGCCACAGTGGGCGCAGGCCTCCCCGTTCTACGGACTGCCGAGGACCTGGCCGGGACAGGGGACCGGGTCCACTCGGTGGAGGCCGTCCTCTCGGGGACCCTGGCCTTCCTTTGCAGCGAGATCATGGCAGGCCGCTCTCTGTCTCACGCCGTGGAGGAGGCCCGGGCCCGGGGGTACACCGAGCCCGACCCCCGGGAGGATCTCTCCGGACAGGACGTGGCCCGGAAGATGATGATCCTCTCCCGGGAGCTGGGCGTGGAGTTGGAACCGGCCCAGGTGTCGCTGGAAGGCTTCCTCGCCTCGCCTCTGGTGGCCCCCAGTCCTGGCCACGGAGCCTCCATCGCCGATCACGACCCGGGCTTCCAGAAACTGCAGGAGCAGGCTCAGGCCAGGGGAGCACGGCTTGCGTACCGAGGAAGTCTCCGAAACGGCCAGATTCGGGTCGGCCTGGAACTGGTGGAGCCGGAGGACCCCTTCCATGGTCTCCGCGGCTCCGAGAACATGATCCTCTTCCGGACGGCACGATACCAGGAGCCCCTCGTGATCCGGGGGCCAGGGGCGGGTCCGGAGGTGACAGCCGCCGGTGTGATGGGTGACGTCTTTCGGGCCGTCCGGGAATGGGGGGTGGCAGAGTGAGTCCTGCAGCGGAGCCCAGGCGGAGGATCCCCGTGGCCCTCCTGGGCGCAACGGGCGTGGTGGGCCAGCGCTTCGTGGAGCTCCTGGCCGACCACCCCTGGTTTGCCCTGAAGGAGGTGGCGGCCTCTCCCCGATCCCGGGGGCGGGCCTACGGGGACGCCGTTGAATGGCTCCTTCCCCGACCGATTCCTCCCCAGGTGGCATCGCTCCAGGTCCGAGGGGCAGGCGAGGAGTTGGCGAGCCCCCTGATCTTCTCCGCGCTGGAGGCGACCGTGGCCGACCAGGTAGAGGTGGAGTACGCCCGTCGGGGCCACCTGGTGGTGTCCAACGCCCGGAGTCATCGCCTCTCCCCAGGGGTACCCCTTCTGGTTCCGGAGGTGAACCCGGACCACCTGGACCTCGTGAACCCCACCCTGCGAAGGGGAGGAGACGCTGGTGACCCCGTATCCGCCCCGGCGTCTGGCCGCGTCACTGGAGCCGCAGAAGCTCCGCTGCACAACGGGGGAGGTATCATCACCAACCCCAACTGCTCCACCATTATCCTGACCCTTGCCCTGGCTCCTCTGCACCGAGCCTTCGGGGTGGAGAAGGTGAGCGTGGTCACCCTGCAGAGCATTTCCGGAGCGGGACGTCCCGGCGTGTCCGCCCTCGACGTCCAGGACAATGTGATCCCCCACATCGCCGGAGAGGAGGAGAAGATCCAGGTCGAGACCCGGAAGATCCTGGGCCTGCTGACCGGAGGGGAGGTCCGCCCCGCCCCCATCTCCGTCTCCGCCCAGTGCACCCGGGTCCCTGTCCTGGACGGACACACCCTGTGCGTCTCCGTGGCTCTGAACGAGGGTGGCGAAGATCTCCATGCCGACCACATCCGCCGGAGCTGGACGAGCTTCCGGGGAGAGCCGCAGCGGCTCGGACTCCCCTCCGCTCCCGCCAGTCCAGTCGTCCACCATCCCGGTCCCGATTACCCTCAACCCCGGCTCCACCGGGACCGGGACAGAGGGATGGCCTGCTCCGTGGGTCGCCTCCGGCCCTGCCCCATCCTGGGGTGGCGGTTCGTGGCCGTGGGCCACAACACCCTCCGGGGAGCCGCAGGAGGGGCGGTCCTCTGCGCCGAGCTGGCTGTGGCCCGGGGGCTTCTGTCCTGAAAGCTCTCGCGGCTGGGAAGCCGGTTGGCTTCAAGCCCGGACCAAGGCGAGTCCAGCCGACTGCTGGTGTGGCTGATTCCGGGCCAGCTCAGATTACCGCCTCGCCCCCTGCACACGCTCCCGCTGTTCGGCAGCCAGATCGACGAGCCTCCCCAGTTCGGTAATGGGTTCGGGATGGTCGTCCACCTGCAAGCGGAGGACCACGTCGTTGTTCAACCACACTCCGCCCCCCTCCTTCACGATGAGCATGGCGGCGGACTGCTTGCCCCGGGTGTCCCCTCCGGCAGCCTGGCCTGCTTCGAGAGCGGCCTGGAGCCGCAGGGAGAGGTGCCCCGGGGTGGATTCGAAGGCCTCCACCATCCGGTCCACCACCTCAGGTCCGGCCAGGATATTCCCCTGGGCCGAGACATGTTCGCCCACCCGATGACCGGCCCAGCTCGACGCCCTGGGCCCGGTGAATGCCTGGACGTTTCCGGAAGCATCCATCACCGCGAACTGACGCCCTTCCTTTGACCAGTCCTCGGGCCGGGGGTCCGGATCATTCTCCCAGATCGTGGGGACGATCTCCTCCGGATGCATCCCCTTTCGGAGAAGCTCCAGGGCCTGCGGGCCATAGCTGACATCCACGATGGCCTGGGTGACGGCGACCCCCACCCCGGCCTCTCCCCATAGGACCCCGTTCCCGACGGAGAACACCCGGGACTGAACGGCACCCCCGACCTCGCCCGTCGCGGGGTCGTAGCCCAGGATCGAGAAGGTGGCAACCGGGGGCCAGGGCACCCCCTCGCCCGCTTGGCTCTCCTCCACGGCCGGTGTTCCTGACGGAACCGGTTCACCAGGGATCACCAGGGTCAGCACCAGGGCCATCAAGCCCAACCCCACCGGAAGGGCCCAGCGGAGAACGGCTTCGGCACCTGGCCGGGGCGATTCCCATTGCTCTCTTCGCATCTCAACCTCCAGACGGTGGGATCGGGCTCCGTTTCATCCTCGCCTCGAGGGGAGGGGGAGCATCGTTCTGCCCAGGGGAAGCATCGTGCTGCCCAGGAAAAGGATCGTATTCTCCGTGGGAGCAGTGGGCAATTCAATCGTCCTTTCTTGGAAGCTCCCTGGCACTCCCGGTTTCGCCTCTTCTTCTTCAACAGCCTTCTAACGCACGCACCCGTCGTGACCAGCGTTTCAGCTGAAACGCCCTCCTTCGCCAGAGCCCCGAGTTTACTGGTGTCGCGGGATGGTCGGGCTTGGCGGCTCCACGAGCAGAGTGCCGGTGATCATCCGGAAGAGGGCGTCCCCGTATTGGTTCGGGGACCAGCTCCGATCCACGGTCAGGTCTTCCAGCAGGTCCACGGACATGAGAGCCCAGAGAAGGTCCGTGGCCTCCCCTCGGGTCCAGGCCGGAGAGAGGCGTTCCTCGTCAGCGAGCCGGTCCACCAGATCGCGACACACCCGGTGCCAGGCCCCCATGGCCTGGTCCCAGAGGGCTTGAGCGTCGTCATCGGTTCTTCGGGCCCTGTCCACGGCCTGGACCACCTTCCGGATCCTGGGATGGTAGCCGGCCAGATGAGCCGTGAACGCCTTCAAGGCCGTAAGGCTGTCGGAGGCTTGGAAGACCGACCGGAGCGATGCCCCCAGGCCCAGCTCCTGGTCCATGTGGGACATCAAGGCCAGGAGCAACTCGGTCCGGGAAGAGAAGTGGAGATAGATCGCCCGCCGGGAGATCGCGGCCCGCTCCGCCACGTCTTCCATCGACACGTTCTGGGCCCATCCTTCCTCCACGAGGGCCCATACAGCATCCAGGATGGCCCTTCGGGTCCTTCGGCGGCGATGGTCGATGGTTTCTTGACACTTAACTACACACCATGTGCATATACTGGCGCCGAGTCCGGCGGTCGAGGTACGACCCCTGCGTCCGCTCTGAACGGAGGTACCTCATGTCGGCAACGAAGCAAAAGAACCGTCTCACCCCGCGGTGGCGGTACGCTGGATGGGCCCTTGGGGTCATGGTGATCTATCTGGTCGCAGGCAACCTGCTTCACCTCGTGGTGTTTACGGATAGGAAATCCAAACGCCTTCCGGCCCGAGAAGGCAAGATATGGCGGGGCATCTTGAACGGAGAAGCGAGGCGGGGCGGGAAGGGGGATGGGGAAGCGGGGGAGGCATTCTCGGGTGCGCCGGGAGCGAGGGAGGCTGGA
>SLKC01000033.1 GCA_007134775.1 Ectothiorhodospiraceae bacterium
ACGTGCATGCGATCATCTGGGTCGAGCGCGAGAGCCAGAAGGCGATAGTCATCGGCCGTGGCGGTAAACGCCTGCGAGAGGTGGGGGCCAACGCACGGCACGGGATGCAGGCGCTGTTCGACAGTCCCGTGCATCTCGAAACCTGGGTCAAGGTACGCGCAGGGTGGCCCGATGACCCGCGCGCCCTGCGGCAATTCGGCTACGAAGGTGAATGAGCGTTGACGCGCTGAAGGCCGGCTACGTCCTCCACCAGCGACCGTATCGAAGTACCAGTCTGCTGGTGGAGATATTGACGGCGGAAGCGGGGCGGGTGGGGCTCGTCGCCCGTGGTGCCCGCAAACAGGGTGCGCGCCGTGGTGCCCCTCTGCAGCCGTTCCAGCCACTACTGCTGGCGTGGCGGGGCCGAGGGGAGTTGAAAACGCTCACTGCTGTCGAGGACGCTGGCGAGCGCCGTTCACCACCGGCGGGACCAGCGCTGTTTGCCGGCTACTATTGCAACGAGCTCGTGCTGCGATTGTGTGCACGTGGCGCCGCTGATGCGACGGTCTTTGCCGCCTACCAGCGAGTGGTCGACGCGCTGCGGGGCGAAGCGGTCCCTCGAGGTGCATTGCGCGTGTTCGAGCTCGAGCTCCTCACCGCGCTGGGTTATGCCCCTGCGCTGACCGAGGAGGCCGACACGGGGCGGGCCATCTCGGATGCACAGGCCTACGACTTCCTACCCGAAACGGGGCCCATGCGGGTTACCGCTGCAGAGCCCCGACCGGGTGCCGTGCGTGTCAGCGGCGCACATCTGCGGGCGCTCGCAGAGCGCGATTTCGACGATGCGGCGTCACTCGCCGCTGCTCGACGGGTGCTGCACGCCGCAATCGATCCACTTCTGGGCTCGCGACCGTTGAAGTCGCGCGAAATCTATCGCCGTTTGTACGGCAGTTCGGGAGCGGGCAAGCGCCGCCAGTGACAACCGTGGCCGCTGGCTGAGCATGGGGATAACCCGTCGCATCCCGCGTCGTATTGCACCGATTCCGGAAGCGAGCTGGCCAGGTCCTTGGTAGAAACAAGGCGATGCCGAGGGGGCGCCGCCGGCTCGCTCCTTGAGCCGGGTGCGCGCCGTCCCCGCAAAGGGGGATCAATGGGCCGAGATCCTAGAGTTCACCGAGGCTGGGCAGCCACAGCGATATTTGCGGGAAGAAGATTAGGATGACCGTCGCCAGCAGCAGGATCGCGATGAACGGAGGTGTGCCCTTTATGACGGCCAGATAGGGTCGTCGGAAGACCGCCATTGCTGTGAAGATATCGCATCCGAATGGCGGCGTGGCGGATCCGATCGCGGCCTGCAGGGTCACGATCACCCCGACATGGACCGGGTCCAGCCCGGCGGCCTGCACGGCTGGCATGAAGATCGGCGTAAATACCAGGATGACCACGATCGGGTCGACGAACATGCAGCCAACAAAGAACGCCACCGCGATTACGAACAGCACGGCGGTCGGATTGTCGCCGAGTGTCTGCAGAATCGGGGTGATGATCTCCTGCGGAATCTGGGCCACGGAGATCACGTAGGAGAAGGCATTGCCGGCGCCCACGAGAATGAACACCACCGCGGTGATCATGCCGGTCGACAGGGCGATCGACCAGAGGTCGCGCACACCGATCGAACGGAAGATGACCAGCTCCATGATCAGCGCATAGAGAACCGCAATCGCCGATGCCTCGATCGGGCTAAACGTGCCCGTGTAAATGCCACCCACCACGATCAGCGGGAACCCGAGCGGGAGGATGGCAAGGCGCAGTGCACGCATCCGCCCGCGCCAGTTCACCCGCTCCTCGGGCTCGACGCCCTGCAAACGGGATCCGATCCAGCAGTAGATCGAGAACATTACCAGGATGAGCACACCCGGGAGAATCCCGGCGATAAAGAGCTGACCGACCGAGGTGTTCGAGACCACGCCGTAGACGATCATGCCGATGCTAGGCGGGATCAGAAGTGCAATGTCACTGGCGTTGATGATCAGTGCCAGCGCAAAGGAATCCTTATAGCCCTTCTGCAGCAACCGCGGGCGCATCGGGCCGCCCATTGCGACGACCGTGGCCTGGGTGGAACCGCTGACGGCGCCGAACAGGGTGCAGCTCACTGCAGTGGTGATGGGAAGCCCGCCGCGCAGGTGGCCGACAAAGGCGGAGACGAGGTCGAGCAGGCGGTTGGCCGTTCGACCCTTGGTCATGATGTCCGCGGCCAGAATGAACATCGGGACGGCCGCGAGGACAACCGGCTTCACGCCGCTAATCATCTGGTTGACGATGCGTGAGTGCGACAGGAAGTCGAGTTCAAGGAGCAGCATCATCATGGTGCCGACGAGCAGCGGAATCATCATCGGGAAGCCGAGCAGCAGGAGCACGACCATGGTGATCAGAATGATTGTTAGCATCTCATGCGCCCCTGTTTCGCATGTAGGATGGTCGGCAGCCGCATCGCGTGGTGGCGTTCATGGCCGCGTTCTCCGCACCCGCTCATGGCACCCTAAGGTCCGCTCGAGCCGTCAGACTCGTCATACTGCTCGAGCTCGGTAAAGGATCGGTAGATGCCTTCCGTCGTCATGTTGCGGAAGGCGGCAAGCCACAACTGAATGCCCGCAAGTGCGAAGCCCAGAGGGGCCACGATGTAGACCGTCCACCACGGGATCTCGTGGGATGACGTGCGCGATCCGCGACTGTACGCATTCTGCACGTACTCGAGTCCAATGGTGGCGAGGTAGAACATCATCGCGCCCGTAACCAGCATGATCGTCACCAGGGCGGCCTTGCGCGCCTTGCCCTGGAGCTGGTCATAGAGGGCGGACATGCTGATGTGGCGGGCCTTGCGAAATCCGTATCCGAGGCCGATGAAGGTGACGATGATGATCAGGATCTGGGTGAGCTCGAAGATGCCGGGCACGCTGAACCCGAAAAGGTTGCGCGTGATGACGTTCGAGACGAGAAGAACGGCCATCCCCAGGATGCCGAGCCCGATGACGACGGTCTCGATAAACTCGGTGCCGTTGTCGATCCAGACGAGGACTCTGCGTATCCAGTAAAGCACACCACCGGTCGACTGACTGCCCGAGCCATCCGCCATCCCGGTCTCCCCCGATGAACTGGACCCGCCTATGGGTCGCGACAGGGAAGAAGATACCGGAAAATCCTACCACCGCAAAATTGGATGCCGGTGGGCCCTCGTGCGCAGTGGTTGGTGGAGCTCGAGCAGCGGCATCCGGGCGGGGCAATCGGGATTAGTCGCCGCGCAGGAGGAGCTGCTCGAGGATGCGGCCCTGGATGGCGACGATCGTGGCGAGATCGTCGAGCGCCACGTGCTCGTTAACCTGATGGATGGTGGCATTGCACGGCCCGAGTTCCAGCACCTGGGCACCGGTGGGGGCGACGAAACGGCCATCCGAGGTCCCGCCTGCCGTCGATGTCTCGGGCGCGGAGCCGGTGACCGACCGTACGGCGTCGATGACCGTGTCGCGCAACGGCCCGGGTGGTGTGCGGAAGGGTTCGCCGCCGTGGCGCCAGGACAGCGCATAATCGAGATCGTGCTCGTCGAGAAGGGTGCGCACCCCGCTTTGTAGTTTTTCGGCCGGGCTGGCGGTACCATAGCGAAAGTTGAAGGAGAGTTCGGCCGTTGCGGGGATGACATTGTCGGCCCCGGTGCCTGCGTGCAGATTGGAGACCTGGAAACTCGTCGGCGGGAAGTCGTCGTCGCCGTCATCCCAGTGCTTGGCGATCAATGCGGTGAGTGCGGGTGCCAACTCGTGTACCGGATTGCGCGCACGCTGCGGATAGGCCACGTGCCCCTGGACCCCGTGGACGGTCAGCTCCCCGCTGAGGGTGCCGCGACGCCCCACTCGCACGGTGTCACCCGCGCGCTCGGTCGAAGAGGGCTCGCCCACGATGCAGTAGTCGATCCGTTCTCCTCGCTCAGTCAGCCACTCAACCATGCGGCGGGTGCCGTCAATTGCCGGCCCCTCTTCGTCACTGGTCAGCAGCAGGGCAATCGAGCCGTGATGGTCGGGATGGCAGCGGACGAACGCCTCGGCTGCGACGACCATGGCCGCAACACTGCCTTTCATGTCGGCGGCGCCGCGGCCCCAGATCCGGCCCTGGTGAATCGCCCCGGCAAACGGAGGGGTCTGCCAAGCTGCATCATCGCCGGGTGGCACAACATCGGTGTGGCCGAGCAGCACCAGCGTGGGCGAGGCATCGCCATGGCGTGCCCAGAGATTGTCCACGGCGCCGAAACGCTGGTGTGTCACCTGGAAGCCGCTGGTACGCAGGCGTTCGCCGATGAGCTGCTGGCAGCCGGCATCGTCCGGTGTCACCGAAGGCCGGCGGATCAGCTCGCGGGCGAGGTCAATGGCGCTCGCCGCGAGGTCGTTGTGCGTTGGAGTCGTCACCGGTCAGTGCTCCAGGTTGCGGGCAATGTGATCGCGGATGGTGGCTACCATGTCTTCGTCGAGGGCTTCGCTGTCGCCAGCGGTGACGAAAAAGACGTCGTCGACCCGCTCGCCGACCGTGGCGATGCGGGCATTGTGCACACGGACATCGGCTTCAAGCATGGCGCGGGCGATGCGCGATAACAGGCCGGGCCGGTCGCCGGCGGTGACTTCAATGGCCGTGAGGTTGCTGCCGGGTTGCGCCTCCGCTTCCACCCGCAGGGGTATAGCAAAATGGCGCATGCGGCGCGGAGTCCGGCGAATGGTCGGAGCCGGGAGGTGGTCGGGCCGGGCGAGGGCCGATTCGAGGGCCCTTCGGATCTCGTCGACGCGGTAGTCGTCGGTAATCGGCTCGCCCGATGCCTCCAGCACGAGGAATGTATCGAGGGCCCGGCCGGTGCGGGATGTCAGGACACGAGCATCGACCACCGAGAGCCCGAGGCGGTCGAGCACGCTGGTAATCAACGCAAAGCGGTAGGCGTGGTCGGGGCAGGCGATGAAGATCTCGGTTGAACCGCGCTGGGTCTCGCGACGCAGGCGGATCAACGGGTCGCTGCGTTCGCCGTGCTCGGCCAGGGCGCGTGTGTGCCAGGCGATCTCGTCGGCGTTGTGGCGCAGAAAGTAGGCGTCGCCGAGATCGGCCCAGACGCGTTCGATCTCCACCGGCTCCATGCCGGCATCGGCCAGCAGGCCTCGCGCTTGCTCCTGGACTTCCAGGATACGCTCGTGTTTGTCGATCGGGTTGTCCAGCCCACGTCGCAGGGCTTGGGCTGTCTTCTGGTAGAGTTCGCGCAACAGGCCATCCTTCCACGAGTTCCACAGCGTGGGATTGGTTGCGCGGATGTCGGCGACCGTGAGCAGGTACAGGCGGTCGAGATGGGCCAGGGAACTCACCGTGCGGGCGAATTCATGGATGACTTCCGGATCGCTCAGGTCGCGCCGCTGTGCCGTGATAGACATCGTCAGGTGGTGGCGGACGAGCCATGCAACGAGGCCGCTGCGCACGGCGCCGAGTCCATGCTCGTGACAGAACGCCTCGGCCTCGATGGCGCCGAGTTCGGAGTGGTCGCCATCGCGGCCTTTGGCGATGTCGTGGAACAGTGCCGCGATATAGAGCAGCTCCGGTTCGTCGATCGCGGCCATCAGTTCGCCGCAAAGGGGTAGTTCATCGCGGTGTTCGGCCACGCGGAAGCGGCGTAGATTGCGGATGACGCGCAGCGTGTGCTCGTCGACGGTGTAGCTGTGGAACAAGTCGTACTGCATGCGCCCGACGATGCGGTCGAAGGCGGGCAGCCACGCCCCCAGGACCCCGTGGCGGTTCATGCGCACCAGTTGGGACGTGACACGGCGCGGCTCACGCAGCAGATCGAGAAAGAGCTGCCGGGCACGCGGATCGGTACGTACACGGTTGTCGATCACCTCGAGATCGTCCCGCACGCGGCGCAGGGTGTCCGCGCGGATTCCACGGATTTCCGGGTGGCGGGCGAGCAGCACGAACATCTCGAGCAGCGCGCGCGGCCGGCGTCGGAACAGGTCGGGGCGCGCGACCTCGAGGGTGTCACCGCGTACCCTGAAGCGCGCGTTGAGGCGTCGGACCGGTTGCCCTTCGGTCGGTTCAAGGATCGCTTCACGAAAGAACTGCAGCAAGATCTCGTTGAGGCGCTGCAGCTCCATGACCGTGCGGTAGTAGCGCTGCATAAAGCGCTCAACGGCTCGGTTGGGGCCGTCATCCGCGGCGTCGCCGAAGGCCTTCGCAAGTTCCTGCTGGTGGTCGAACAGCAGGCGATCTTCGCCTCGGCCCGTGATTCGGTGGAGATGCCAGCGAATGCGCCACAGGAGGTTCTGACCCGCATCGAGGCACCGGTATTCGTCGTCCGTGAGAAAGCCGTGATCGACGAGTTCGGCCAGGGTACGGGCGCCGAAATGGCGCCGCGCAACCCATGAGACCATCTGGATATCGCGCAGGCCGCCCGGCCCCTCCTTGATGTTGGGCTCCAAGCGATAGGCAGTATTGTCGTAGCGGGCGTGGCGGGCCGCCTGCTCGTCGAGTTTGGCCTGAAAGAACGCCGGCGCGGGCCAGATTCGGTCCGGCCCCGTGGCATCGACCAACGCGGTGAAGAGGTCGGGGTCGCCCGCGAGCAGGCGCGATTCCATCAGGTTTGTGGCCAGGGTGACATCGGCTGCCGCATCCGTGACGCACTCATTGACTGTGCGCACACTGTGGCCGAGCTGCAGGCCCGCATCCCAGAGCAGGGTGACCAGACGCTCAAGGCGCTGGCGCAGATCGGCGTCGGCTTCGCCGCCGAGCAGGATGAGCAGGTCGACATCGGAGCGCGGCAGCAGCTCGCGGCGGCCGTAGCCGCCGACCGCGATCAGCGCGACGGTGCCGGTCGCGTTGCGCATCAGACTTGACCAGGCGTGTACGAGGACCCGGTCCATCGCGCAGGCGCGGGTGGCTACCGCGTACGCGGCGTCGGCGCCCCCCGCGAGTTCGTGGTGCAGGGTGGCGTCTGTCGCTTCGAGGGCGCTCGCATAGGCGCGCGCGGGGGGCGCGCCGGCCGCGATCGCCGCATCGAGATCGGCCGGGCGGGGGACCTGCGCCATGGCCTGTGCGGTCAGAGGCCGCGGTCCGGCGGCAGGGTCAGTATCTCGTGGCCCGTGGTCGTGATTAGGATCGTGTGTTCCCACTGGGCGGACAGGCTGTGGTCCTTGGTGACGACGGTCCAGCGGTCGCCGAGCACCTTCACATGCCGCCGCCCGGCGTTGATCATCGGCTCGATGGTAAAGGTCATGCCGGGCTCGAGCTCGATGCCCGTACCGGCACGACCGTAGTGCAGGATCTGCGGCTCCTCGTGGAAACCGCGGCCGATCCCGTGCCCGCAGTATTCGCGAACCACACTGCAGCGATGGCTCTCGGCGTAGCTCTGGACGGCGTGACCGATGTCCCCCGTGCGCGCACCGGGGCGGCAGGCCTCGATCCCACGCACGAGCGCGCCATAAGCGACCTCGCTGACGCGGCGGGCTACACGTGAGGGTTCGCCGGCGAAAAACATTCGGCTGGTGTCGCCATGGAAACCGTCCTTGATCACGGTCACGTCGATATTGAGGATGTCCCCCTTCTTCAGTACCCGGGATCCCGGGATGCCATGGCAGACCTGCTGGTTGACCGAAGTACAGATCGACTTGGGAAAACCACGGTAATTGAGTGGGGCAGGTGTCGCGCCCAGCTCATCGACGATGTATTGGTGACACAGGCGGTCGAGGGCCTCGGTGGTCACGCCGGGCTCGACGTGCGGTCCGATCATATCGAGTACGCTCGCTGCCGCCTGACCGGCCGCGCGCATCGCTTCAATTTCGGTGTCCGTCTTGATCGGCACGTTGTGTGGGCGGGCGGCGGATCGGGTCATCGGGGCTCCGGGGCTGCGAGCGTGGAACAGCGCGCCATTGTACCCGAACGGCGCGCGCGTCTCACGATCACGGGCGCGGTACTTTGTAATTGGGCCTGGATGTGGTATAAAGCGCCCCGCTTCGGCGGCGGCGCCAGTCATGGCGTCCCGTTCGGGGCAAATTCACACACGCCCGACAGGGTCCCGGCGGCACTCGGCCGCCCTGCAGTGCGCCGTTTGGCTCGATGAGCGGCAGACGCTGGCTGGGATCTGATGAAGTCATCCGGTTGGGTGCCGGTATCAGTCGCCCGATGCCGTGGTCGCGTACCACTGCGTCGGCGATCGATCTGGTTGGCCGGATGCAGGAGCGTGGAGGCTTAACCCGCACAAAGAGGAATCTGACATGGCCCGCATCTCAATGCGCCAGATGCTTGAATCTGGCGTGCATTTCGGTCACCAGACGCGCTACTGGTGCCCGCGCATGGCGCCGTACATTTTCGGCGAGCGAAACAAAATCCACATCTTCAACCTCGAGCATACCGTGCCCCTGATGGAGGAGGCGCGGAACTTCCTCTCGAGCGTGGCATCCCGTAATGGCATTGTGCTGTTCGTCGGCACCAAGCGCGCCGCGCGTGACGCGATTCGCGAAGCCGCGGAGGCGTGTGGCATGCCCTACGTGAACCGCCGCTGGCTTGGCGGCATGATGACGAACTTCAAGACCGTACGGCAGTCGATCGCGCGGCTCAAAGACCTCGAACAGATGTTCGAGGACGGTTCGCTCAACAAGCTCAACAAGAAGGAGCGGCTTGAGCGTGAACGTGAGCGTGAGCGTCTCGAGCGCAGCCTGGGCGGCATCAAGGATATGCCGCGCCTGCCCGATGTCCTATTCATCATTGACGTGGGTGAGGAAAACATCGCCGTTGCCGAGGCGCAGAAGCTCGGCATCCCGGTAGTCGGTGTCGTGGACAGCAATAACACACCGCAGGGGGTCGACTACGTGATCCCGGGTAACGATGACGCCCTGCGCGCCATCCAGCTCTATACCCAGGGCGCTGCAGAAGCGGTACAGAACGGTAAGTCGTTGGCAGCGGCCGCTGGCGGCGAGGATGACTTCGTCGAGGTGGACGACGCGGGTCGCACCGCGACAGCGGCCTCAAGCCGGAAGAAGGCGGCCAGTGTACAAGGTCGTTCGGAGCGCGGTGCGGATGAGGCCGAAGAGGCGGCTGACGAGGGCGCCGACGCGGCGGATGCTGCTGGTGAGGGCGGCACCGCAAGCAAGAAGAAGGCAGCGGCGAAGAAGACCGCTTCGAAAAAGAAGGCCGGTGCGAAGAAGACCGCAGCCAAGAAGACGGCAGCCAAGAAGACCGCTGCGAAGAAGAAGGCGACCGCCAGTAGCGGCGATTCGAATACCGAGTGATATCGACCCGACTGCGTGTCGGGCTGCGAACGAGAGTGAGGTAGTCACCCATGGCAATTACGGCCGCAATGGTCAAGGAGCTCCGCGAACGCACGGGCGCGGGCATGATGGAGTGCAAGAAGGCGCTGGTCGAGGCGGATGGCGATATGGAGGGCGCCGTCGAGGCGATGCGGACATCGGGGTTGGCCAAGGCCGACAAGAAGGCCGGTCGCGTGGCGGCGGAAGGTGTCGTCGTGATCGCGCTCAACGATGATGCCACCACGGGGGCGATGGTGGAGATCAACTCGGAGACGGATTTTGTTGCCAAGAACGACGAATTCCGGGTCTTCGCCGATCGTGTTGTGCGTCGGATTCTCGATAGCGAGCCGGACGATGTCGAAGCGCTAGCGGCGATGTCGGTGGGCAATGGTGATGACCGTGACATCGCCACCGCCACCAAGGAGATGGTGGCGAAGATCGGTGAGAACATCGAGGTCCGGCGTTTCGTCCACCGCAAGGCTGAGCACGGTCGGCTGACGAGTTACCTGCATGGACAGCGTATCGGTGTGCTCGTCGAGTACAGTGGTGACGAGTCCGTCGGCCGCGATCTCGCGATGCACATCGCTGCCAGTAGTCCCGCCGCGATTCGCGCCGAGGATGTGCCGCAGGAGCAGCTCGACAACGAACGGCGCGTGCTGGAAGCGCAGGCGCGCGAGAGCGGCAAGCCCGAGGAGATCGTCCAGAAGATGGTTGATGGGCGGATGCGCAAGTATCTCGGCGAGATCACGTTGCTCGGCCAGCCCTTCGTCAAGGACCCGGACCAGACGGTTGAAGAGGTGCTCAAGGGCGCGGGTGGTGAGGTCCACTTCTTCGAACGCTTCGCCGTGGGCGAGGGCAAGGAGACGAAGGAAGAGAATTTCGCCGACGAGGTGATGGCGCAGGTCAAGGGCGGCTGACGCCCTGATGTCCGGGTTCGATGGTGGCCACTGACCGACTGGGCCGCCGTGACCGCAATGAGCTGCCAACAGGGGCCGGGTTTTCCGGCCCCTGCTGTATCCAGGACCTGGCCCATCCCGAACCGGATGCACCCGAGCGGGTGGTCCACTACAATGACGCGCCAGCCGCCGTGCGCATAGACGGGAGACCCGCCATCCAATGAGTGACAGCCCCCCTGTATACCGGCGTGTCCTGCTCAAGCTCAGCGGGGAAGCGCTGTTGGGCCGCGAGGCCTATGGGCTGGATCCCGAGGTGCTGCATCGCATCGCGGCGGAGGTCGCCGAGGTCCGGCGCATGGGCGTCGAGATCGCACTCGTGGTCGGCGGCGGCAACATCTTTCGTGGCGCCGGCCTGGCCGGCGGCGGCATGGACCGGGTTACGGGCGATCATATGGGCATGCTCGCCACGATCATCAATGGGCTGGCCCTGCAGGACGCACTCGAACGCGCGGGTCTGTTTTGTCGCGTCATGTCGGCTCTCACGGTCAACCAGGTGTGTGAGGACTACATCCGGCGCCGCGCCGTGCGCCACCTGGAAAAGGGGCGTGTCGTGGTTTTCGCCGCCGGCACCGGCAACCCCTTCTTTACCACTGATTCGGCTGCCAGCCTGCGGGCGATCGAGATCGGGGCCGATATCATGCTCAAGGCGACGAAGGTGGACGGCGTCTTCGATGCCGATCCGGTGCAGTATCCCGATGCCCATCGTTTTCATCGCGTCACCTACGACGAGGTCTTTGCTCGAGGTCTTGCCGTAATGGATACGACAGCGGTTGTGATGTGCCGCGATAACAATATTCCGTTGCAGGTGTTCAACCTCACCAATCACGGCGATCTCATTCGTGCGGTCGCCGGAGAGAACGTGGGTACCTTCGTGGAAAGAGGCGAGTCATGATCGAAGATTTGAAGAAGGATGCCCGTGAGCGCATGAAGAAGAGCATTGCGGCGCTCGGCCAGGAGTTTGCCGGTGTCCGCACAGGGCGGGCGCACGTTGGCCTACTCGACCAGGTAACAGTGGACTATTATGGTGTCGAAGTGCCGCTGAACCAGGCGGCCAGTGTGCATGTCGAGGATGCCCGGACGCTGGCGGTGCAGCCATGGGAGAAATCCATGGTTCCCAAGATCGAAAAGGCGATTCTGAACTCGAACCTGGGGCTGAATCCGACCAGCGCCGGTACGGTGATCCGCGTCCCCCTGCCCGTGCTGACCGAGGAGCGGCGGCGGGAATTGGTCAAGGTGGTCAAGCAGGAGGCGGAGAATGCCCGTGTGGCCGTGCGTAACGTCCGGCGGGATATCAACAGCGACCTCAAGGCGCTGGAGAAGGAGAAGGAGATCAGTGAGGATGACCTGCGCCGGGCCGAGGAGGACGTGCAGAAGATCACCGACGAGGCGGTTGCCGAGATCGACGCAATGCTGCAGCAGAAGGAAAAGGACCTCATGGAGGTTTGATCGGTGGCGCCAGTGTCACGCGGCGGGGCGTGAAAGCCTGAATGTCGGTGCGGGAGAGGTGGTGAGCGGTGTAGTCCATCAGTCGGTGCGCCCGGGAGTGTGTCCATGACGACAGATGCAACGCCGTGCCATATCGCGATCATCATGGACGGCAATGGACGCTGGGCGGGCCTGCGCCATTCACCTCGCGTGGAGGGCCACCGTGCCGGTGTACGCGCGACCCGCGCGATCATCGAAGCGTGTGGTGAGCGCGGGATCAAGGCGCTGACCCTGTTCGCCTTCTCCAGCGAAAACTGGCGGCGACCGCGGAGCGAAGTGGGTACGCTGCTCGATCTGTTCCGTCGCACGCTGCAGGCGGAGACAAGAAAGCTCGTGGACAACAATGTCCATTTGCGTTTCATCGGCGATCGTTCCCGCTTCCCCGATGACCTGCGCCGCGAAATGGAGCGTGCCGAAGCGCTGACGGCAGACGCTGACGGCCTTACGCTGTCGATCGCGGTCAACTATGGCGGTCGCTGGGACATCACCCAGGCGGCACGCGCGCTGGCCGACGCGGTCAAGCGTGGTGAGCTCGAGCCCCACGATATCGACGAAGTCGCCGTTGCGAGCCGCATGGCACTCGCGGGTGTCACGGAGCCGGACCTGTTCATTCGAACCGGCGGTGAACGCCGCATCAGCAACTATCTCCTGTGGCAACTCGCCTATACCGAGCTCTGGTTCTGCGATCGGCTTTGGCCTGACTTCGATGCCGATGCGCTCGACGAAGCGATCGCATTCTATCAGGGTCGCGAGCGCCGTTTCGGGCGCACATCCGCCCAGGCAGCCGCTATGCAGCATGCTTAAGCACCGATTGATTACCAGCGCCCTGGTTGGGCTGACGTTTGTCGCGGGCCTGTTGCTGTTGCCGTCGTGGATCGTGGTCTTGTTGCTCGCCGCAGCCCTGGGGATCGCGGCGTGGGAGTGGACCCGTCTCGCTGGGCTGGTGGATTGGTATTGGCGTGCCGGCTGCACCGCCGCCGTTGCTCTGTTGAGCGTCGCCATCGCCGGCTTGGTCCAGCCGCTAGCCGGTGTGGCCGTCCCCTGGCTCGCCCTGGTGATCATCATCTGGCTGTTGGTGGCGCTCTGGTTAGTGCTGGGTGGACGTCCGCGCCCGCGGCATCGACCGGGTCCCTACTGGGGTTGGCTGCTCCTCGGGCTGGTGCTGCTACCGCCGCTCACTGGTTCAATCTCCTGGCTGATCGCAACGGCGGAGGTACCACGGGTGCTGGTGCTCTATGCGATCGCGCTGATCTGGGCGGCGGACACCGGGGCCTATTTCTTCGGGCGTGCATTCGGTCGCCGCTTGCTGGCCCCTGCGGTCAGTGCGGGCAAGACGTGGGAAGGGGTTGCGGGTGCTTTCGCTGTCGTGGCCGTATTGAGTCTGGTCTGTGCGCTGCTGGCCGGCGTCGAAGCGGCGCTGCTCCCACTGTGGCTTGCACTGGCGATGGTCGCCACAGGGCAGTCCGTGATCGGGGATTTGCTCGTGAGTGTGCTCAAGCGCGAGGCCGGGGTAAAGGATAGTGGTGCAATACTGCCCGGCCATGGTGGGTTGCTCGATCGAGTCGATAGTGTGATGGCGGCACTACCGATCATGGCGCTCGGATTGGCCTGGTTCCCTGGAGTCGGAACCTGATGGCGCGCACGCAGTCCGAGTCCGCATGTGCCGGTGTCGCCGTTTTGGGTTCGACCGGCTCGATTGGTGCGAGCACGCTTGATGTCATCGCTCGCAACCGCGATCGTTATCGGGTTGCGGTGCTCGCCGCGCGTAGTCGCGTCGACGTGATGTGGCCGCAGGTGCAGGCCTGGCAGCCCGAGCGAGCCGTGCTCGAAGATCCGGCGGCAGCGGAGGAGCTCGCACGCCGGGTATCTCGGGCCGGACTCGCGACGGAGGTGCTCGGCGGCGAACGCGCCATCTGCGAGGTGGTCGGGGCGGAAGGTGTCGACATCGTCATGGCCGCGATCGTTGGTGCCGCCGGGCTGCGATCCACACTGGCCGCTGCGGAGGCGGGGCGTCGGGTCCTGTTGGCGAACAAGGAAGCACTGGTGATGGCCGGCGGACTGGTGCGGGCGGCCGCCACACGCAGTGGTGCGACGCTGCTGCCGATCGACAGTGAGCACAATGCGATTTTCCAGTGTCTTCCGCACTTCCAGCAGGGTGTCGATGTGGGCACGCTGGGGATCGAGCGGCTCCTGCTGACCGCTTCGGGTGGCCCCTTCCTGCGGCGTGCCCCGGCGTCGCTGGCTGACGTCACGCCGGCGGAGGCTTGTGATCATCCGAACTGGTCGATGGGGCAGAAGATCTCCGTCGATTCGGCGACGATGATGAACAAGGGGCTGGAGGTGATTGAGGCATGCTGGCTGTTTGGCGTGGACGTGGACCGCATCGACGTGGTCGTGCACCCGCAGAGCGTGATCCATTCACTGGTGCGTTATGTTGATGGCTCCACACTCGCCGAGCTGGGTCACGCCGACATGCGAACACCGATTGCACATGCGCTCGCCTGGCCCGAGCGTATCGATGCCGGCGTCCAGGGGCTCGATCTCTTCAGCCTGCGCGGACTGGAGTTCGAACGCCCCGATCTCGAGCGTTTCCCCGCGCTGGCGCTGGCGCTGGAGGCCGCGCGCAGTGGGGGACTGGCCGGCGCGCGCCTCAACGCCGCGAACGAAGTGGCAGTCGAGGCCTTCCTCGTCGGACGTCTCCGTTTTACCGCGATCGCGCCAGTGGTTGAAGCGGTGCTCGCAACGGAGTCTACAGACGGCGACACCGCCTCGCTGGAGGGCATTCTCGCGGCCGACGCAGCGGCCCGCGCGCTGGCGGCAGAACAGGTCGGGCGTTTGGCCGCCCCGGTGGCGCCGTGATTGACGTGGTAACCAGCCTGCTCGCGTTCCTGGTCGCCATCGGGGTGATGGTGACGGTGCACGAGTTCGGTCATTTCTGGGTCGCGCGTCGGTGTAACGTCCGCGTGCTGCGCTTCTCGGTGGGATTTGGCAAGCCCTTGCTACGTCGGGAGTTCGGGCGGGACAGGACGGAATTCGTCCTCGCCGCGATCCCGCTCGGGGGCTACGTCAAGATGCTCGACGAGCGCGAGGGCGAAGTGCCTATCGAGGAGCGGCATCGCGCGTTCAATCAGCAATCCCTGCGCGCACGCTCGGCGATCGTCGCCGCTGGCCCTGCGATCAATTTCGTGCTCGCCTTTGTTGCCTACTGGGCAATGTTCATGGTCGGGGTGAGTGGGATGACGCCCCTGATCGGCGGAGTGCAGAGCGATTCGCCCGCCGCGCAGGCAGGCTTCGAGCGGGGGGAGGAGATCCAGGCGATCGGTAGCCGCAGTACGCCATCCTGGTCCGATGTGCGCGTGCGACTCATCGATGTCGGATTGGCGGATCGAGCCGCTCCGGTGCAGGTGCTGGTGGTCGATGAACAGGGGGTTGAGCGTGAGCGGACGCTCGCGGTCGCCGCCGTCTCGCTGCGCGAGGGTGAGGAGGATCCGGTGCAGAAGCTCGGTTTCGAGTACTGGCTGCCCGAGGTCCCTGCCGAGATTACCGACGTGCAGCCGGACTCCCCCGCGGCGGCTGCGGGTCTGCAGGGCGGTGATCGTGTCGTGCGCGCCGATGGCGAGGCGATTCCCGATTGGCATGCCTGGGTTGATTTCGTGCGTCAGCGCCCGGGCGAGACGATCAACGTGGAGGTCGAGCGCGACGGCACGCGCGTCGAACTCGCCCTGACGCCCGAGGAAACGGGTGAGGGGGTGGGCCAGATTGGCGCCTATGGTCCGCGTCCCGACGCGGAGGAGCGGGATCGGCTGTTCACCACCGTCCGTCACGGCCCACTCGCCGCAGCCGGAGAGAGCGCAATCAAGACCTGGGAGATCAGCCAGCTAACGGTTCGGGTCGTGGCTCGGCTGATCACTGGTGATGCGGCGTTGAGCAACATCAGTGGGCCGGTCACGATCGCACACTACGCCGGCGAGTCGGCGCGCATCGGCCTGGCTCAGTTCCTCGGCTTCCTCGCCCTGATCAGTATCAGTATCGCGATTCTCAATCTATTGCCGATACCGATCCTCGATGGCGGGCATCTGCTCTACTTCCTCATCGAGGCGCTCAAGGGGTCACCGGTGTCGGAACGCGCCCAGATCATCGGCCAGCAGATCGGCATCATCATGCTGTTTGGTCTGATGGCCCTGGCTCTGTACAACGACTTTCTTAGACTGGTTCCGTGATCTTATGCCGACTACCGCCCTTCGGAGGATTGTAGCCGCGCTCGTCCTACTGTTGGCCGGGGTGACCCCGGCCCACGCCTGGGAACCCTTTGTGGTCGAGGATATCCGGGTCGAAGGGGCGGACCGCGTCGCCGTAGGTACAGTGCTCAACTACCTGCCGGTACGCGAGGGCGAAGAGTTCGCACCCGCTGACGCCCAGCGCGCGGTGCGCACCCTGTATGACACGGAGCTGTTCGACGATGTTGAACTGCTCGAGGACGAGCGCACCCTCGTGGTTCGTGTGCAGGAGCGTCCTGCTGTGGGCGAGCTCAACATCGAGGGCAGTTTCGCGATGGACGAAGACCAGCTCCGCCAGATACTGGCCGAGATCGGGCTCGAACGCGGACGAATCTACAACCGCGCGCTGGTCGATCAGGCGGAGCAGGAACTGCGCCAGATGCTTCTTGGTGAGGGCAAGTATGCCATGGAGTTCGAGACCGAAGTGCGGGAACTCGACGAGAACCGGGTTGCAGTGGATCTGACCCTGAACGAGGGGCGTACCGCCCGGATCCGGCAGGTCAACATCATCGGCAACGAGTCATTCGACGATGATGAACTCAAGGGGCTGATGGAGCAGGGCGTGCGCGGGCGCCTGGCGTTTCTCTCATCGCGGGACGAGTACTCGCGCGCCCGGCTTGAGGGAGATCTTGAAGAGGTCCGGTCCTGGTACCTGGATCGCGGTTATCTCGAGTTTGCAATCACCTCGACACAGGTGACGCTGACGCCGGACAAGCGCGATATCTACATCACCATCAATCTGCAAGAGGGGCAGCAGTACACGATCGGGGAGGTCGACATGGATGGTGACATCCCGATCGATCGGGAGCGGCTGGCCGATCAGATCCGTCTGGAATCGGGACAGCTCTTCTCGCGCGCCGACATCACCGCCACGCAATCCGACATGTCGGATTGGCTAGCGGCCTCGGGCTATGCCTTCGCCAATATCGGTGTCGACACCCGCGTCGATGAAGACAATCGCGAGGTCGACGTAACCTTCTTCATCGAGCCGGGGCGGCGTGTGTATGTGAGACGGGTGAACTTTACCGGCCACAGTGACACGCGAGACGAGGTCTATCGCCGCGAGATGCGTCAGCTCGAGGCCGCGATCTACTCGCCGCAGCAGGTCGATCGGTCGCGGGTACGTATCCAGCGGTTGCCGCAGGTCGCCCGGGTCCAGGTCGATACCCAGCAGGTCGGCGATAACGAGGTCGACGTCATTTTCAACATCCAGGAGCGGCCGACGGGCTCGCTATCATTGGGTGCTGGCTTCTCGTCCAGTCAGGGTGTGGTCTTCAATATCGGCCTCGAGCAGCGCAATCTGCTCGGTACCGGGCGGGACCTGAACCTGCAGCTCGACAATTCCGAGGCGCAGCAGCAGGCGGAGATCCGCTACCGCAACCCTTATTACACCGAGCACGGCGTCAGCCGCACTCTGCGTGCCCGCTATCGCGAGACGAACCCGGATCGTGTGAGCTCGCAGGCGAGTTTTTTCACCGATGCGGCGCTGCTCGGGGTGGATTATGGTGTGCCGTTGAGCGAGTTCAATACACTGACCTTCGGTATCGCCGCTGAAGGCACACGGATTCGCGAGACCGGGAGTACCCCGCAGGTGATTCAGGACGAACTTGCAGAGCGCGGTGACGAATTTGGGGCTTTCGAGGGCTCGATCGGCTTCCGTCGCGATACGCGCAATCGCACCATCTTCCCGACACGTGGGCGGCTGAACCGGATCTCACTGGATGTCTCGGCGCCCGGCAGTGACATCGAGTACTACCAGTCGCGCTTTCAGCACGAGTCCTATTTCCCAATTACGGATCGACTCACCGCAGCGCTTTCAGGGGATATCGCCTATGGGTCCGGTTACGGCGATCGCGATCGCCTGCCGTTCTTCAAGCGCTTCTTCGCCGGCGGCATCCGGTCAGTGCGCGGCTATGAGCAGAGCAGCCTGGGTCCCCGCTTCGACGATGAGGAGGATCAGGCGACAGGCGGTGATCTGCGTACGGTTGGCACAGCCGAACTGATCTTCCCACCGCCGTTTGTCGAGGAGCCGGGCGGTACGCGCTTGAGCGTGTTCTATGATTTCGGTACTGTCTTCCCGGAAGCCGGCGATTTCGACACGTCCGAGCTGCGCACCTCGGCTGGTATCTCGTTCAACTGGCGTTCGCCGGTTGGCCCGCTGTCATTCAGCTATGCTGTGCCCCTGAACGACGAGCCGGGAGACGATACCGAGAGCTTTCAGTTCACGATCGGTACCATGTTTTGAGAGCGCACACACGATGCGTGTGCGGCAATGGCGCAATTCCGTAGCCAGGAGGTTTGAACCGTGCGCAGAATAACCCTCGCCTTGGCCCTACCGCTTGTGTTGACAGCGATGAGCGCGTCTGCCGACAAGGTCGGCGTCGTCGACATGGCCTATCTCTTCCAGCACGCCCCGCAGGCCGAGGCTGCAGATCGGCAGCTGCAGCAGGCGATCGGGCCGGCTCGCCAGCAGATGCAGGAGAAGCAGGAGGAGTATGAGGAGCTGGCCGAACAACTCGAGCGTGACAGTCTGGTCATGGACGAACAGGAACAGGAAGAGCTGGAAGCCCGCATGCAGGAGATCCAGCGCGAGATACAGCAGATGGAACACCAGTTCCAGCAACAGCTCGGCCAGCAGCAGGATCGAGCGATGGCCGAGATCCAGCAGCTGATCGCGGAGGTCTCCGAGGAGGTCGCGGCCGAACAGGGCTTCGATCTCGTGGTCGGCCAGGGCGTGCTCTACGCAGCCGATGAGGTGAACCTGACCGACCGCGTCCTCGAGCGGCTGCGTGAACGCGCGGACAACTGACTGCACCCCGGGCCGACAACGTGAGCTGGACGATCAGGCGCCTGGCTGCGGCCCTTGAACTCGAGGCCCCGGCGAGAGACGGCAAGCTCCGCGGTGTCGCCAGCCTCGAAGCGGCTGGTCCCGAAGAGCTGAGTTTCGTCGCCCGTACGGCTTACGGTGAGCGGCTGGCGCAGACGGCAGCCGGGTGCGTGATCGTTCCGCCCGAGCTACGCGAACGTGTACCTTCGGTGGCCCTCATTGCGGAGCGCCCACACGCGGCGTTCGCGCGCGCGGCCGCGTTGCTGCATCCGGACGCGCCGGCGCGGGGCACGCGCGCTGAGACGGCGGCGATCTCGCCCCAGGCTGAAGTCGCCACGGATGCCGATCTCGCGAGCGGCTGTGTGGTCGAGGCCGGTGCGCATATTGCCAGCGGTGTCGTCCTCGATCCTGGTGTCCTGATCGGCGAGGGGGTCGAGCTGGGCCCGGGATGCCGTGTCGGAGCCGGTGCGGTCATCACCGGGCGTTCGCGTCTAGGCGCGCGCGTACGGGTCCAACCGGGCGCAGTTGTCGGTGGAGAGGGCTTTGGCTACGTTTGGGACGATGGCGCCTGGCTACGTGTGCCGCAACTGGGACGTGTGTGGGTCGGCGACGATGTCCAGATCGGCGCAGGCACGACGATCGATCGCGGGGCGCTGGATGACACCGTGATCGGGGATGGCGTGCTGCTGGATAACCAGATCCAGGTCGGCCACAATGTCCGCATCGGCGCTCACACCGCGATCGCCGGCTGTGCCGGTATCGCGGGTAGCGCGGTGATCGGCCGGCGCTGCACGATCGGCGGTGCCGCCGGCATCGTTGGCCACATTGAGATCGTGGACGATGTGCATATCACGGCCATGTCGCTGGTCAGCCACTCGATCCTCGAGGCGGGGACCTATGCCGGCGTGCCGCTGGCGCCGCACGGTGAGTGGCTGCGAAATGCAGCGCGCTTCCGCCAACTCGATGCCATGGCGAGGCGGCTGGGGAAGTTGGAACGCATTGCGGGCGGGAACAAGGAGCAACCGTGAATACCCTGAATATCTACGAGGTCCTGCAGCACCTTCCTCACCGCTACCCGTTCCTGCTCATCGACCGGGTGACCCATTGCGAGGCCGGCCAGCGTCTGGTGGCGTTCAAGAACGTCACCTTCAACGAGCACTTCTTCCAGGGGCATTTCCCGGGGCATCCGGTCTTTCCCGGCGTGCTGATCGTCGAGGCGATGGCGCAGGCGAGTGCGATCCTCGCGTTCCGCAGTCTGGAGAAGACCCCCGACCCCGGGACCCTCTACCTGCTGGTCGGTATTGACGGTGTGCGGTTCAAGCGCAAGGTGGAGCCGGGAGATCGGATGGTCGTGGATACGGGCATCGAGCGAATGAGTCGGGGCCTGTGGAAGTTCCAAGCGAGTGCCAGCGTGGATGACGAGGTGGCCTGTAGCGCGGATATCAAGATCACGGAACGGCAGGTGGCGCGATGATCGACAGCCGGGCGGTTGTCGATACGGCTGCGGAGATCGCCGAGAACGTGGAGATCGGCCCGTTCTGCGTCATCGGCCCCCACGTTCGCATCGGAAGCGGGACGCGGGTGGGACCGCATACGGTCATTCGCGGTCCCACGGAGATCGGGCAGGACAACTGCATCTTCTCGTTCGCGTCCATCGGCGAGGGGCCGCAGGATCTCAAGTACGCCGATGAACCGACCCGACTGGTCATCGGTGATCGCAACACGATCCGCGAATATGTGACGCTGAATCGCGGCTCCGGTCACGGCACCGGCGTGACCCAGATCGGCAATGACAACATGTTCATGGCCTACTCCCATGTCGCGCACGATTGCGTCGTGGGCGACCATACGGTCTTCGCGAACTGCGCCTCGCTCGCCGGACACGTCGATATCGGCGATTGGGCCATCCTGGGCGGATTCTCCGGCATCCACCAGTTTTGCCGCGTCGGGGAGCACAGCTTCGCCGGCATGGGTTCGATGGTCAGTCGCGATGTGCCTCCTTACGTCATCGTCGCGGGCAATCACGCGCGCTCGTATGGCATCAACAAGAATGGACTGAAGCGACGTGGCTTCACGCCCGGTGCCATACGGGCCCTGCATGGTGTGTACATGGCGCTGTTCAAGTCGCGGGCAACACGCCGCGATGCGCGCGAGCGTGTCGAGAAGTTGGCCGCCGAGTATCCTGAGGTACGCCGTTTTCTCGAGTTCCTCGATAGTACCCAGCGCGGGATCGTGCGCTGACCCGCTCCCGTGCGTCGATGGCCGCGGGTGTCGCGCGCAGTCAGCCGGCTCCGACCTCCCCCGCCCCCGATGATGGGGCTTCTTCCAGCATCTCCTCGATCAGCGCGGCCGTACGGTCGGGCGCATCGCCTTCGCCGAGGGCAGCGCGCACCGTGTCGAGGCCGGTCATGACCCGAGCCCGGTAGGTGGGGTCGTGAAGCAGGCGCAGGGTCTCATTGGCGACGGCTTGCGGATGGGCGGCGCCCTGAATGAGTTCCTTCACAACGGGGCCTTGAGCGACGATGTTAACCAGCGAGATGTGCTCAATGGTGACGAGCTGTCGCAGGATCAGATAGGTGAGCCAGTGCACGCGGTAGACGACGGTCATTGGCACGCGCAGGAGCGCCACCTCGAGGGTGACGGTGCCCGATGCGGCGATCACGCTGTCACAAATCTGCACGACATCGTGTACACGGCCGCCCTCGATGACCTCGATCGGCGCGTTGCAGGCCTCGACCGTGGCGCGCAGCGCGGCCGGATCGAGCGTCTCGGCGACCGGTAGCAGAAAACGGATCTCCGGGTCGCTTTGCCGCAGCACCCGTGCGCTCTCAGCCAGCAACGGCAGCAGTCGCTGCACCTCGCCGTTTCGGCTTCCCGGGAGGAGCCCCACGACCGTCTGTCCCTCAACGACGCCGAACTCCGTTCGGGCGGCTTCGGCACTGACACTGGCCCCGATCTCATCGACGAGGGGATGGCCGACGTGGCGCACGGGTATTCCCTCCCGCGCGTAGAGCGCCTCCTCGAAGGGAAAGAGCACCGCCATCCTGTCGACCAGGCGGCCGATGCGGTGGATACGCCGCGGTCGCCACGCCCAGACCTGGGGGCTGATGTAGTAGAGCACCGGGATGTCGAGTTCACGGGCAGTTTCCGCGAGTTTGAGGTTGAAGTCCGGGTAGTCCACCAGGATCAACAGATCGGGGCGCTCGTTGCGAAGATGCTCGCGCAGGAGCGCGAGATTGTGCTGTATCCGCCGCCAGTGGCGCAGTACCTCGACCAGGCCGACGATCGCCATCTCGCGACAGTCCACCAGGATCTCCATCCCCGCGGCGGCGAGGCGGGGGCCGCCCATGCCGGCGACATGTGGGTTGACCCCACGCGCCTGCAGGGCGTGGAGGACCCGCGCGGCGTGATGGTCGCCCGAGGATTCGCCGGCGGAGATCAGTAGGCGCGGCGGATCAGCCATCCAGGGCCTGGCGGATTGCGTCACAGACGCGGTCGACGCGCTCGTTGTCCAGCTCGGGGAACATCGGCAGCGACAGGCAGCGGCGGGCCACATCTTCGGCGTGCGCAAGGTCGTGGCTGACCGCGGCCGCCCCGAACGCCGGCTGGCGGTGCAGCGGCACGGGGTAGTAGATCGCGTTGCCGATACCCGCTGCGTTGAGCGCCTCGGCGATCGCGTCACGCGCCGAGGAGAGCAGCGTGTACTGGTGGAAGACATGGGTGCCTGCGCCGTCGCGGATCGGGCAGGTCACGGGCAGATCGGCCAGGCCAGCGTCATAGCGATCGGCGACGCGGCGGCGTTCGGCGTTCCAGCGATCGATGTGGGGCAGCTTGTGGCGCAACACGACGGCCTGCAGCTCGTCGAGTCGGCTGTTGTAGCCGATGAACTCATGATGATACCGCCGGGTCTGGCCATGGTTGCGCTGTATCCGCAGGCGCTCGGCCATGGCGTCGTCATTCGTCGTGATCAGGCCGCCATCGCCGTAGCAGCCGAGATTCTTGCTCGGGAAGAAGCTGAAGCAGCCGGCGAGGCCGCGGGTGCCGGTCATGCCAGCGGGCGTGGAAGCGCCGAAGGACTGGGCGCAGTCTTCGATGACCAGCAGCTCGTGATTGCATGCGATGCGATTGAGGGCGTCCATGTCCGCGGGTTGGCCGAAGAGGTGGACCGGCAGGATGGCGCGCGTTCGCGGCGTGATCGCCGCCTCAACCGCGGCCGGGTCGATATTCCAGGTCCCGGGGTCGATGTCGGCGAACACGGGCGTCGCCCCCACGTAGCAGATGGCCTCGGCCGTGGCGATGAAGGTGAACGGGGTCGTGATGACCTCGTCACCGGGCCCGATCCCCGCGGCATCCAGGGCGAGGTGCAGTGCGTCGGTACCGGAGGCGCAGGTGATTGCGTGACGCGCCCCGAGGTAGCTCGCGACCTCGGTCTCGAACGCCTGCACATTGGGCCCCAGGACGAACTGCGTGGCGGCGAGGGCTTCGCTGAGCGCGGGCTCCAGCGTGGGGCGCAGCGCCTCGTACTGCGCCTTCAGATCGAGCATCGGAATCATGGGTAACGGCGGCTCCGGCAGGGGGGATCGTATTGTCGTTGATCGGCGCGGGGCTGTCATCCGGCCCGGCGCGCCGCCCGTGCTCGAGCCGCTGCCACACAGTCGCTTACGATGTGCGATACACTGCACGCGGTTGTCGAGGTCGTGTCGAACGGTACGGCTTGGGGCAGGAGGGCTCCGCACGCTCGCGATGGACGGTTCACTGATACCGCGGAGTCCCGATGTCCAATCTGCCTGCACACGATACGCCGGAGGCGTTCTGGCACACCTTTGCCGAGAGCATTGGGGTCGGTCTCTGTCTGGTCGATCGCTCCGGTTGCATCACGGCGATCAATCCACCACTGGCACGTTGGCTGGGGCGGGATCCGGCCGATCTGTGCGGCTGTTCCGCAGGGGCTCTGGTTGCACCAGCGGATCGGGAGGCCGTCGAGCGTCTGCTCGTCGATGCGCCGCAATCGTCACCGGCGCGGTGTGAGGTCGAGTTGCTCACGCCCTTCGGGGGTGGGCGCTGCGCGATGCTCCACGCGCCCGACGGCGCGGGCGACGACAGCGCGAGCCGGCCCGTGCTCGTGAGTGCCGCCGGACTCGGGGCGCCGGGACCAGAGGGATCGGAGTGGGCGGATCGGCTGCTGGACCTGGATCAACAACGGCTGCAGTGCCTGCTTGAGCACCTCCACGAGGCCGTACTATTGGCAACGCCCGATGAGCGCATCGTCGCGGTGAATCCCGCCTTCACCCGGATTACCGGCTATACGGCCGAGGAGGTGATCGGCAGGACGCCGCGGATTCTGCAGTCAGGGATCCAGGGACCCGAGTTCTACCGGGCGCTCTGGCAGCAGGTGGCAACGACAGGACGCTGGGAGGGCGAGATCTGGAACCGGCGCCGCAACGGTGCCGTCTTCCCCGAGTGGCAGACGATCTGCGAGATCCGCGACGAGCAGGGCGTGCTCGTGAACTACATGGCGATCTTCTCCGATCTCACCCATGTGCGCCGCACCGAAGAGGAGCTGCACCGCATCAGTTGGTATGACCCGTTGACCGGACTCCCCAATCGCCATCTGTTTCGCGAACGCGTGACCCATGCGCTGACCCGGCTCGGTGAAGATGAGCACCTCGCAGTCGTCCACCTCGATATCGAGGGTTTCGGCGCCCTCAACGAGGCGCTGGGCGCGAATGCGGGCGATCGGATCCTGATTGCGCTCGCGGAGCGCCTGCAGGCCAGTCTGCCGGCGGCGCAGACATTAGCCCGCATGCAGGGCGACAATTTTTGTCTGCTGATCGAGGGCTACGACTCCACGGCGGAGATCGATGCCCAAGTTCGGGCGTTGATCGCAGCGATCACCCGTCCGGTGACGGTCGCGGGCCGCTCGCTGCATCTCGACGCCCATTTCGGAGTCGCCGTGGCGCCGATCGACAGCGACGCGACCGACACCCTGCTCACTCAGGCCGCCACCGCCTTTCAGCGGGCACGGGAGGAGCGGGTTACCCGGCTGCGCTACTTTCAGCGCGAGATGGGTGAGGCCATGACGCAACGCGTCCACCTCGAGAGCGCGCTGCGCGCCGCTCTGGAACGCCATGAGATCGATGTCTGGTACCAGCCGCAGGTCGACCTGGAGTTGGGGCGGCCCGTCGCGCTCGAGGCCCTCGTGCGCTGGCACCACCCGCAGCGTGGACTGCTGGGACCGGGGGCCTTTCTCCCCGCGGTTGTCGACAGCAGCCTGATCGGTGATCTCGGTTCCGCGGTCCTGCGCAAGGCGATTGCGGAGTGCGGTCACTGGCGGCGTGTCGGTCTCGACCCCGACTATGTCGCGATCAACCTGACGTTGCCGCAATTACGCGGTGCCGATATCCAGGAGCTGGTCGTGGACGCCCTGCGTGGCGCGTCAGTGCCTGCCGAACGGCTGCAGCTGGAGATTACCGAGGACAGCCTGGTGGAGGACGTCGAGACCACTGTCAAGCTGCTCGAAGGGCTGCGCGGTCGAGGAGTCCGCCTGGCGCTGGACGATTTCGGCACCGGTTACTCGTTCCTCTCCCATCTGAAGTACCTGCCGGTGGATACGCTGAAGATCGACAAGTCCTTCGTCGATTCGCTGCCCGACGATCGCAGTGACCGTGCGATGTGCCAGGCGGTCCGCGCCCTCGGCGAAGAGCTCGAGATGACGGTGCTCGCCGAGGGTGTGGAGCGTCAGGAGCAGGCAGACTGGCTGCACGAGCGCGCCATCAGCCGGCTGCAGGGGTTCCTCTACAGTCCGCCCCTGCCACCGGCTGAACTCGCGCACTGGTGGCGCGCCCATCCCGGAGTATCCGCCTGACCCGCGTGGCGCACCGCACGCAGCAGGTCCACGGTAACGGCTACTCTTATTATCACTCCTCGGGCGTGCCGTAGCCGCCACCGCCCGGCGTCTCCACGATGAAGACGTCGTCTGCGGCCATCTCGGTGCGATCGCGTCCCGAGAGTTCCTCGATCGAGCCGTCGCTGCGCTCAATGCGGTTGCGGCCGGTCGCGCCGTCCTCGCCGCCGGCCATACCGTAGGGCGGGATCCGCCGGTGGCCGGAGAGGATCGAGGCGGTCATCGGCTCGAGGAAGCGCACGCGCCGGACCGTGCCATCCCCGCCGCGGTGTCGCCCCTGCCCGCCGGAGCCGCGCCGGATGTGGAAGTCTTCCAGGCGTACCGGGAAGCGCCATTCCAGGACCTCGGGGTCGGTCAGGCGGGTGTTCGTCATGTGGGTGTGGACGGCGTCGGTGCCGTCGAAGTCGGGCCCGGCGCCGCTGCCGCCGCAGATGGTCTCGTAGTACTGATAGCGCGCATTGCCCCAGGTGAAGTTGTTCATCGTGCCCTGTGCCGCACCCATTACCTTCAATGCCCCGAACAGCGTGTCCACCACACACTGTGAAGTCTCAACGTTGCCGGCGACGACGGCGGCAGGATGGCGCGGATTGAGCATCGAGCCGTCGGGGATGTGGATATCCAGCGGCTTGAGGCAGCCGCCATTGAGCGGGATGGCATCGGCGACGAGGCAGCGGAAGACGTAGAGCACGGCCGCCTTGGCAACGGCCGCGGGGGCGTTGAAGTTGCCGGGGTGCTGATCGCTGGTGCCGGAGAAGTCGATGCGCGCCGAGCGGCTCGCGCGATCGACCGTGATCTCGACGGCGATCTGCGCGCCGTCGTCCATCTCATAGGTGAAACGGCCGTCGTCGAGGGCATCGATCACCTGGCGCACCTGCTCTTCGGCGTTGTCCTGGACATGGCCCATGTAGGCCTCGACGACATCGAGGCCGAACTGGCCGATCATGCGGTTGATCTCCTGCACGCCCTTTTCGCACGCGGCGATCTGAGCCTGCAGATCGGCAACATTGTTGTCGATGTTGCGCGCGGGCCAGCGCGCTGAGGCAAGCAGTTCGCGTGTGGCCTCGTCGCGGAAGGTGCCTGCAGCGACGATCTTGAAGTTGTCGATCAGCACGCCCTCGTCCTCGATCGTTCGGCTGTCCGGTGACATCGATCCGGGGGTCATGCCGCCGACATCGGCGTGGTGGCCGCGGCTCGCTGTGTAGAAGAGGATGCGACTGCCATCGGGGGCGAAGACCGGTTTGACCACGGTGATGTCGGGCAGGTGCGTGCCGCCGTTGTAGGGGTCGTTCAGCATGAAGACGTCGCCCGGCTGCATCTGCCCCGCATTGCGCTCGTGGATCACCTTCACGCTCTCGCTCATGGAGCCGAGGTGGACCGGCATGTGCGGTGCGTTGGCGATCAGCTCGCCCTCGCTGTCGAACAGGGCACAGGAGAAGTCGAGGCGCTCCTTGATGTTGACCGAGA
>SLKC01000037.1 GCA_007134775.1 Ectothiorhodospiraceae bacterium
CAGCTTGTGCGGGTTGAAGGTCGAGGCGGAGGAGCTGACCGCGGCCAGATCGAAGTGCTCGATCATCTCCGCGCGCGAGAAGACCTCCTGATCGCCGTGGGACCACCCGAGTCGCACCAGGTAGTTGACCAGCGCCTCCGGGAGATAGCCCTCGGCCTCGTACTGCATCACGCTCACCGCGCCGTGGCGCTTCGACAGGCGTTTGCCGTCCGGCCCCAGGATCATGGGCACGTGGGCGTAGACGGGTGCGTCTACCTCGAGCGCGTGCAGCATGTTGATCTGGCGCGGCGTGTTGCTGACGTGGTCATCGCCCCGGACGACGTGGGTAATGCCCAGATCGTGATCATCGACGGCGACACAGAAGTTGTAGGTCGGCGTGCCGTCGGCGCGACAGATCACCAGGTCATCGAGTTCGCTGTTGGCAATGCGCACACGACCGCGGATCAGGTCGTCGAAGACCACATCCCCGGTCAGCGGGTTCTTGAAGCGGATGCAGGGGGTGACGCCGGCCGGCGGCGGCTCGTCACGATCGCGCCAGTACCCATCGTAGCGCGGCTTCTCGCCGCGCTGGCGCTGGGCCTCGCGCTGGGCATCGAGTTCTTCGCGCGTGCGGTAGCAGTAGTAGGCCTTGCCCTCGTCCAGCCAGCGGTCCAGGACCTCACGGTAGCGCTGCATGCGCTCGGTCTGATAGTAAGGCCCCTCATCCCAGTCCAGTCCGAGCCACTCCATGCCGTCGAGTATCGCCTGGACCGATGCGCCAGTGGAGCGTTCGCGATCGGTGTCCTCGATGCGCAACACGAAGCGTCCACCGGCGTTGCGCGCGTAGAGCCAGGCGAACAGCGCGGTGCGTGCGCCACCGATGTGCAGGAAGCCGGTGGGGCTGGGGGCGAAGCGGGATACTACGCTCATCGCGGCGTCTCCGGTTGCGGGCCGCGCATTCTACATGCAGCCCGCTGGCCCGAGCCACGCCAGAGGTGCAATCGGGGCGGTACGCCGGCAAATCTCTCTGTTTTCCCTGGTTGCGGGAAAAACCCTATCGGGGCCCCGGAGAGACTTCAAAAACGAAATCTCCCCCCGGTTTGCTACTGTGGTTCGGTTAAAGGTTATGTGACGACAATCCGGGGAGGACCGATCATGCTTGTGGGTGTACCGACCGAGATCAAGGCCAACGAGAACCGCGTCGGGCTGGTTCCTTCGTCCGTGCGCGAGGTCATCGCGCATGGCCATCAGGTCGTAGTGGAGAGCGGCGCCGGGCAGGGTGTGGATTTCTCCGACGGCGCCTATCGGGAAGCGGGCGCCGAGGTCGTCGATAGCGCGGCCGAGGTCTTCGAGCGCGCCGAGATGGTCGTCAAGGTCAAGGAACCCCAGCCGAGCGAAACGGCGATGCTCCGCCCCGACCAGATCCTGTTCACGTTCCTCCATCTGGCGCCGGATCCGGAGCAGACCACCGGGTTGCAGCGCTCGGGTGCGACGGCCATCGCCTACGAGACGGTGACGAACCATCGCGGCGGACTGCCCCTGCTCGCCCCGATGTCCGAGGTCGCCGGCCGCCTTTCGATCCAGGCGGGCGCCCGCTGCCTGGAGAAGATCATGGGCGGGCGCGGCGTGCTCATGGGCGGCGTGCCTGGTGTCGGCCCCGCCCGGGTCGCCATCCTCGGCGGTGGCGTTGCCGGCAGCAACGCCCTGCGCATGGCGATCGGCATGGGCGCTGAGGTGACGGTACTGGACAAGAACCTCGACCGCCTCGCCCAACTGGATGATCTCTACGGCGGGCGTATCAAGACCTGGTATTCGACCGAGGAGAGCGTCGAGCAGGCCGTGCTCGAAGCCGACCTGGTCGTCGGCACGGTCCTGCTGCCCGGCGCCGCCGCACCCAAGCTGATCAAGCGCGACATGGTGCGGCGGATGAAGCCCGGTTCCGCCATCGTCGATGTCTCGGTCGACCAGGGCGGCTGCGCGGAGACGACCCAGGCGACGACGCATCAGGAGCCGACCTACATTGTCGACGATGTCGTGCACTACTGCGTGGCGAACATGCCCGGGGCCGTTGCCCGCACGTCGACGATGGCGCTGAATCACGCCACCCTGCCCTTCGTGCTAAAACTGGCCGACCAGGGTGTGTGGGCCGCGTTGAACGCGGACCCGAACCTGCTCAACGGCCTCAACGTCTGCCGCGGCTACGTCACCATCCGCACGGTGGCCGAACACCTCGGCCGCGACTACCGCGCCCCCGAGGAATTCGTGAACAACGGCAAAGGGCCCGCAACGGAGGCAGCCTGACATGGGTAACGCAAAGACACTCGAGCTCGATGACATGCGCCTGTTCCGCGAGCACGGCTACATCGATGGCCAATGGTGCCCCGCGGATGCCGGCGAAACGATCGCGGTCACCAACCCAGCCGATGGCGTGAGCATCGGCACCATACCCGCAATGGGGCCGGCGGAGACCACGCGCGCGATCGAAACCGCACAGACCGCCTTCGCCGACTGGCGCCGCCTGCTCGCGCACGAACGCGCCGACCATCTGCTCGCGTGGCACAGCGAAATGCTCGCGCACAAGGAGGACCTGGCCCGGCTGATGACGCTGGAACAGGGCAAGCCGCTCGCCGAATCGCGCGGAGAGATCGACTACGCCGCCTCCTTCATCCGCTGGTTCGCCGGCGAGGCGCGGCGCCTCTACGGCTGCACCATCCCCACGCATCTCCACGGGCGCACGCTGATGAGTCAGCACGATCCGGTCGGCATCGTGGCATGCATCACGCCGTGGAACTTCCCCTCGGCGATGATCACGCGTAAGGCGGCAGCGGCGATTGCGGCGGCCTGCCCGGTGATCGTGCGCCCGGCGAGCGAGACGCCCTACTCTGCCCTGGCCCTGGCGGAACTCGCCGATCGCGCCGGGCTGCCGCGCGGCGTGTTCTCCGTGGTTACCGGCGATGCACGCCCGATCTGCGGCGAGCTGTTCCGAGATACCCGCGTGCGTGCGATGTCGTTCACCGGCTCAACCGAAGTGGGACGTCTGCTCCTCGAGCAAGGCGCGCAGACGGTGAAGAAGATGTCGATGGAGCTGGGCGGGCATGCGCCCTTCCTGGCGTTCGACGACATGGACCCGAAGGAGGCCGCGGAGGCCGCGGTCGCGGCGAAGTTCCAGACCACGGGCCAGGACTGCCTGGCGGCGAACCGCATCTATGTCCAGCGCGGCATCTACGACGACTTCCTGCGCCACTTCACCGCGGCGACCGAAGCGCTGCGTGTGGGGGATGGCTTCGAGGAGGGCGTCGATCTGGGACCGCTGATGAACCAGGGCGCGATCGACAAGTGCCAGGCGCATGTCGACGACGCCGTCGCCAATGGCGCGCGGGTGCTCACCGGCGGTGGGCTCCACGAGCGCGGCGGCCTGTTCTACCAGCCAACGGTGCTTGCCGACGTCACCCCGGCGATGACGATCTCCTGTGAGGAGACCTTCGGCCCCGTCGCCGCGATCACGCCTTTCGACAGCGAAGACGAGGCCCTCGAGCTGGCCAACGAGACCGAGTACGGGCTCGTGGCCTATCTCTACAGTCACGACAATGGCCGCATCCTGCGCCTGTCCGAATACCTCGAATACGGTATGGTCGCCGTCAACTGCGTCAAGATCACCGGCGCACCCATCCCCTTCGGCGGCTTCAAGCAGTCGGGGCTGGGGCGCGAGGGCGGCCACGAAGGCATTACCGAGTTCACCGAAGTCAAGTACGTGTGCATGGCGTTCTAGGCCAGCACTTAGAGGAGGCTATTGCATGACCAATCGAATCCCGAACGACCTGAGCCTGGAAGAGCTGGACCGGCGCACGGTCCTCCATCCGTCGACCCATCTCAAGCAGCATGCGGATGGCACGGCCGGCTCGCCGCGCATCATCGATCATGGTGACCGCATCCACATCACCGATACGGCGGGCCGGCGCTCGCTCGACGCCTTCGCCGGTCTCTATTGCACCAATGTCGGCTACAACCGCCAGGAGATCACGGCCGCGATCTCCGCACAGGCGGATAAGCTCGCCTTCTATCATGCCTATGCCGGGCACTCGCACGAGCCCGCGATCCGGCTCTCCGAGCGCATCATCCGGATGGCGCCGCAGGGCATGAGCCGGGTGTACTACGGCTCCTCCGGCTCCGACGCGAATGAAACGCATGCCAAGCTGGTCTGGTACTACAACAACATCCTCGGTCGGCCCGAGAAGAAGAAGATCATCGCCCGCCAGCGTGGCTACCACGGCTCCAGTGTCACCTCGGGATCGATGACCGGGCTGCCGCTCTTCCACAACGCCTTCGACCTGCCGATCGCCCAGATCAAGCACACGACGACGCCGCACTACTACCGCGAGCATCAGCCCGGCGAGACTGAAGAACAGTTCTCGCAGCGCTGCGCCGAGGAGCTCGAGCAGCTCATCCTGGCCGAGGGGCCGGAGACCGTGGCGGCCTTCATCGCCGAGCCCGTGCTCGGCACGGGTGGCATCGTGCCGCCGCCGGCCGGTTACTGGGCGGCCATCCAGCCCGTATTGAAGAAGTACGACGTACTGTTGATCGCCGACGAGGTGGTCACCGGGTTCGGGCGCATCGGCAGTGACTTCGGCAGCGACCACTACGGCATCGAACCGGATCTGATGACGGTGGCGAAGGGCCTGACCAGTGGCTACCTGCCCCTGTCCGGCGCCATCGTCGGTGAGCGCGTCTGGCAGGTACTCGAGCAGGGCGCCGAGCAGATGGGACCGATCGGCCACGGCTATACCTACTCCGCGCATCCGCTGTGCGCGGCCGCGGGCAACGCCAATCTCGACATCCTCGAGAACGAGAACCTGACGGCGAACGCGCGCGATGTCGGCGCCTACTTCCAGGAACGCCTGCACGCGGTATTCGCCAGCCATCCCCTGGTCGGCGAGGCCCGCGGCGTCGGCCTGCTCGGCGCGCTCGAGTTCATGGCCGACGGCGAACAGCGCATCCCCTTCGATCCGGGTCTGAAGGTCGGCGCCCGCGTGGCCGGTGCCTGCGGCGAGCGTGGGCTGATCGCACGCGCGATGCCACACGGTGACATCCTGGGCTTCGCGCCCCCGCTGGTGGTCACCCGCGAGGACATCGACACCATTGTCGACGTGACACGTCAGGCGGTCGATGCCGTCACCGACGAGCTGGTGCGCGAGGGGGCCCTGAAGGCTGCCTGAAGCGTGCATGCGGGATGAGCACGGCGATCACACCGGCAGCCATCCGCGCCGCGCGCGCGAGCCTGCCGTCCGATGTCGCCCCGAGCCCGCTGCTGCGGGCTCGGTGGCTCGACGCGGCGGCCGGCGGCGCAGCGGTCTGGCTCAAGGACGAGACCTGGGGCCCGACTGGCGCCTTCAAGATTCGCGGTGCGACCCACGCCGTGGCCACCCTGCCCGCGCAAGCGCGTGAACGCGGGGTGACGACGGCCTCCACGGGCAATCACGGCCGCGCCCTGGCCCACGCCGCGGCGAGCCAGGGAGTCCGGGCCGTGATCTGCCTCTCCTCGCTGGTGCCGCAGAACAAGGTCGATGCGGTACGGGTTGCCGGCGGCGAGGTCCGCATTGTCGGCGACACGCAGGACGAAGCGGGCGAGGAGGTCGCCCGTCTGGTCCGGGAGGAGGGTCTCACCGAGATCCCGCCGTTCGATCATCCCGCAGTGATCGCCGGCCAGGGGACGATCGGTCTGGAACTCACTGAGGTGCTCGGTACGGTCGGCACCGTGCTGGTGGGCCTCTCCGGCGGTGGCCTCGCCGGCGGTCTCGCCCTGGCGCTCAAGTCCGAGTGCCCGCAGGCACGCGTGATCGGCCTATCGCCCGATCACGGCGGGGCGGCGATGCACGCCAGCCTGCAGGCGGGCCACCTGGTCGAGGTGCCGGAACCGCCGAGTCTCGCCGACAGCCTTGGCGGCGGCCTCGGTGCAGACAACCGTTACACGTTCTCGCTGTGCCGCGACTGGATCGACGACGTCGTGCTGCTCTGCGAGGCCGAGATCGCCGCCGGGATGCGCGCCCTGCACGCCGAACAGGGCCTGGTCGCGGAGGGTGGCGGCGCAGTCGGGCCGGCGGCGCTGCTCGCCGAACGCATCGCTCATCCCCCTGGCCCCGTGGTGTGTATCATCAGCGGGGCAGGTATCGATCCGACGCTGTTCCGCGCCGTCCTCGCGGGCGCGGATGCACTGGCGAAGGGGGAGGAGCCATGACTGTACGCATCTTGACCGAAGCCGAGCTCCGCGAAGTCGCTCGCCTCGACGCTCGCGCCGTCGACACCATTGCCGGCGCCTTCGCCGCCCTGCATCGCGGCGAGGCGGTCATGCCGCCGGTCTTGTCGATGGATCTGGAAGAGCTTAATGCCGAAGTCGATGTCAAGACGGCCTGGATGCGCGGGTTGGACAGCTTCGCGGTCAAGATCAGCTCCGGCTTCTTCAACAACGCACTGCACGGCCTGCCCAGCCTCTCCGGCATGATGGCGATGCTCGACAGCACCACCGGTCGGGTGTCTGCGGTGCTGCTCGACAATGGCTGGCTCACCGATCTACGCACTGCTGCCGCCGGCGCTGTCGCCGCCCGCTATCTCGCGCGCCAGGACGCCGCTGTGGCAACGGTCATCGGCACCGGGCTGCAGGCACGCCTGCAGCTTGAGGCGTTGACGCTGGTTCGCCCCATCGAGCACGCCTTCATCTGGGGACGCGACCCCGACAAGGCACGGGCCTGTGCCCGGGACTGCGGGGAGCGACTCGGTATCGCGGTGGAGGCCGCCGACGATGTCGCCGATGCCGTACGCACGGCGGATATCGTGGTTACAACGACACCGGCACGCGAGCCGCTGCTGCACGCCGCCGCTCTGCAACCGGGCGTCCACGTCACGGCAATGGGCTCGGACGCTCCCGACAAGAACGAGCTCGAACCAAGTATACTGGTGCGCGCTGACCTGTTCGTGTGTGATCGCCAATCGCAGTGTGCCAGCATTGGCGAGTTGCGCGCGGCAATTGCGGCGGGCACCATCCCCTCGGGGGCGCGCGTGCCGGAGATCGGCGCGATCACCGCGGGCGAGCACGCCGCGCGCGAGAACGACCAGCAGATCACGGTTGCCGATCTCACCGGCACCGGTGTGCAGGACACGGCCATCGCTGCACTTGCACTGGATCGAGCGACCGAGCGCGGCTTCGGCGCGATCCTCTCAACCGACTGAACCGGCCCCGATTACGGGGCAAGCTCACAAGGACCCACATCGATGTCCGTCAAGGCGACCTCGACCGGCGCGCCGGGGCGGCGCAGTGACCGGCCATTGGCCGGCATCGCGCTCATGGCACTCGGCGTCACCATCGTCCCGATCATGGACGGCATCGCGAAGTACCTCGCCGCCGACTATCCGGTCATGCAGATCGTCTGGGGACGCTTCGTCTTCCACCTGATGTGGCTGATCCCGCTGCTGCTGGTCTACTATCCCGTGCGCGAGCTGATCGCGCCGCGACGCCCCATGCTCCAGCTCGTTCGCGGGGCCTTCCTGCTAGGCGCCACGCTTTGCTTTTTCACGGCCCTGCGCTTCATGCCGATCGCCGATGCGCTCGCGCTGCTGTTCATCTCGCCAATGGTCTGCACGATGCTCGCGCCCTGGCTGCTGCGCGAGCACGTCGGGATCTGGCGTTGGCTGGCCGTGGCGGCGGGATTTGCCGGCGCGCTCATCGTGATCCGCCCCGGCTTCGGCGTATTTCAATGGGCGTCGCTCCTTGCGCTCGGTGCGGGATTCTTCCACGGGTTCTACCTTGCCACCACGCGACTCCTTGCCGGAGAGACGAAGCCGGTGATCACGCTGCTCTATACCGCCATCGTCGGGGCGGTCGCGATGAGCGTCGCCATGCCGTTCGTCTGGGTGGAACCGGCGCCGAGCACGTGGGGCTGGTTCGCGCTCATCGGGCTGATCGCCGCCAGTGGCCACTTCTGCATCATCAAGTCGTTCGAGAGAACCGCCGCCCCCGTCGTCGCCCCCGTGAGCTATGTCGAGATCGTCATGGCGACGATCGTCGGCTACGTTGTCTTCAGCGATTTCCCTGACCCCTGGACCTGGCTCGGCATCGCCGTCATCGTGGCCAGCGGCATCACCATCTCGGTACGCGAGCGCCGCCAGCGGGTCCCGCCAACCCAGGGGTCGGGTGCGCTACACTGACTGCAATCCGGGGCCTGCACCCCCTGTCGATCGAGGAGAAACCACACATGCTCGCATTTGCCGAATCGGAATACCGTGAGCGCCTGCGCCGCACCCGCGAGCAGATGGCGGATCGGGGCATCGATCTGCTCCTCTGCAGCCATCCCGCCAGCATGTGCTGGCTGACCGGTTACGACGGCTGGTCGTTCTACGTCCATCAGCTCGTCATGGTCCCCGTCGACGCCTCCCGCGACCCGATCTGGGTCGGCCGCGGCATGGACGCGAACGCCGCGCGCGTGACCACGTGGCTCGCCGATGACCACATCATCCCCTATAGCGACGACTACGTGCATTCGGCGACGAAGCACCCTCTGGAGTTCGTCGCCGACCTGGTTCGTCAAGGCGGCTGGGATCGCTCGCGCATCGGCGTCGAACTCGACACCTTCTACTACACGGGGCGCAGTCACACCAGTCTGACCGGCGCGCTGCCGAACGCGACCGTGGTCGACGCCACCAAGGTCGTCCCCACGGTCAAGGCGATTAAGTCCGACAACGAGATCGCGTTCATGGAGCGCGCTGCCCGGATCGTCGAGCGCGCCATGCGGGCCGCAGTCGATGGCGTCGCGGCGGGTCGACGCCAGTGCGACACGGCCGCCGACATTTTCCACGCCCAGATCAGTGGCACCGCCGAGTTCGGTGGCGACTACCCCGCGATCGTGCCGATGCTGCCGAGCGGGCCGGGTACGAATACCCCCCACCTGACCTGGAGCGATGCGCCCTTCCGCAACGGCGAGGCGACGATCATCGAGATCGCCGGCTGTTACAAGCGCTACAACTGCCCAATGGCGCGCACGGTGCAGCTCGGCAAGCCACCACAGAAACTCGCGGATACCGCGAAAGTCGTGGTGGAAGGTCTGCACAGCGCCATGGAAGCGGCTCGACCGGGTAACACGGCGGAGCAGATCGAGGCCGCCTGGCGCACGACGATTGAGAAGCACGGTATTATCAAGGAGTCGCGCCTGGGCTACAGCACCGGGCTCAACTATCCCCCGGACTGGGGTGAAGGTGGCCTGAGCATCCGCCCGGGGGATACCACGGAGCTGCAGGAGAACATGACGCTGCACATCATCCCGGGGATCTGGATGGACGACTGGGGCCTCGAGATTAGCGAGTGCATCCAAGTTACGCCGCAGGGCGGACGCGCATTTGCGGATTTCGAGCGTAACCTGATCGTCAAGTAACCCGGGCGCAAGATTGGCGGCGTGGGCTGACGCGCAGTTGATCCCCGCGCGACGACCGCGCGCGGGGGATGGCAACCACAAGGAGGTAGACCCGATGATCAGCAATCGCGTAACGCGCACCACCGTACTCGCCGCCGGTCTGAGCGGCATGCTCGTCACCGGTCACAGCGGTGCGGGTGAGGTCATTGCCGAAGGGGTTGCCACGGAATACCAGACCTTCGATCTGGTTCGTGTGGCCGGCAACCTTGCGCATCCATGGGCCGTGGGCTTCCTCCCGGACGGGGATAAGCTCCTGACCGAACGCGACGGCAATCTCTATCGCGTCGGCGTGAGGCAGGAGACAACACCGATCGAGGGCATCCCCGACGATCTGCACGCGACCAGCCAGGGTGGACTGCTCGATGTCGTCGTCCACCCGGACCATGACGATAACGGCTGGATCTACTTCACCTACTCGAGGGGCGATGCCGCGGCCACCGTTCCCGCGCTTTTCCGCGCCCGCCTCGATGGCGATGAGCTCGTCGACCACGAGCTGCTGTTCGAATCGAACAGCCCCACCGAGCCGGGGCGTCACTACGGCTCGAAGATCCTGTTCCTCGACGACGGCACGCTGCTGATGACGATCGGCGACCGCGGGGCCGAACCACTGCGGGCGCAGGACACGCAGGATCATTCGGGCACGGTTGTGCGACTGCACGACGACGGCAGCGTGCCCGACGACAACCCCTTCGTCGGCGATGACGACTACCTCGACGAGATCTACAGCTACGGCCACCGTAATATCCAGGGCATCGACCGCCATCCCGCCACCGGCGAGATCTGGGCAACCGAGCACGGCCCGCGCGGTGGTGATGAACTCAACCGAATCGTGGCTGGGGAGAACTACGGCTGGCCGACGGTGACGCTGGGCCTCGACTACGGCACGGAGGAGACGTTCCCGAACGCGGAGGGGCGTGACCACGCGGCGCACGGTATGAAGGGGCCGGTGTTCGAGTTCCTGCCCACGATTGCCCCCTCGGGCCTAACCGCTGTCGCGGGCACCCACTTCCCCAACTGGTCCGGCAATCTGCTCGCCGGCGGTCTGCGCGCCGAGCGCGTTCTGCGCCTTGTCGTCGAAGACGAGACCGTGCTGCACGCGGAGGAGCTGCTGCTCGGCGAGGTTGGCCGTATCCGGGATGTCCGCCAGGGTCCCACGGGCGATATCTACGTGGTCACCGATGAGGCCGACGGCGGCCTCTACCGTCTCGAGCCACACTAGGCGCGTCACATGCAACAGCCGACGGCGCGGCCCCCTCAGTTGGCTGCGGACTGCTCGCGCACGTCGACGTGCAGCTCCAGCCGCTGGCCGGGCTGGAGGTAGGTCTCCCGGTCGACCCCGTTCCAGTGCTTGATATCACTGACGGAGACGCTGAAGCGCGAGGCAATCTGCCACAGAGAATCACCCTGGCGCACTTCGTAGTTGACGAGCTGCTGGTGCTCTTCGGTTCCGGCGGGCCCGCCCGTACCGCCAGAGACCCAGACCGCAAGCTCTTGACCGGGGCGGATCGTATCGCCGGGCGCCATGTTGTTCCACGAGGCGAGTTCCTCAACCGAGACACCATGCTTGCGCGCCACATCCCAGAGCGTGTCGCCGCCCTCGATCCGATAGTCGACGCGTTGACGTCCAGGTCGGTCGCGCTCCTGAATGGCCTGCTGGCGATTCTCGGCACTCAACGCGTAAGCCGCCTCGGGCTTTGAGGCAGCCGGCACCAGCAGATGGTCGCCCGCCCGCACGGTCTCGCCGTCAAGCTCATTGACCGCTTGTAACAGGTCGACCGAAATACCGTGCTGGCGGGCGATGCCGCCGAGGGTCTCGCCCGTGCCGATCTCATGGCGATCCCAACGCACAAGATCCCGCGGCTCGCGCTCTGCCAGCGCCGTGCGCACGTCATCGGCACGCTCGGCTGGCACCACGACCTCATGGGGCCCATCCGGATGGGTGGCCCAGCGATTGAACGCCGGATTGAGGCGATAGACCTCCTCGATCGAGATATCGGCCATCTCCGCGACCAATGCCAGGTCGATCTGCCCCTCGGTCTCGACGACCTCCAGGCGCGGTTCATTCGGGATCTCCGGCAGGGTGACGCCATACTGGTCCGGCGCCGCCAACACTTCGCGCAGCGCCAGAATCCGCGGTACGTAGGTCTCGGTTTCCGCGGGCAGGTTCAGCGACCAGAAGTCGGTCGGCCGGCCGTTGCGTTCATTCGCCCGTACCGCGTCACGCACCCGTCCCTCACCGGCGTTGTAGGCGGCGAGTGCGAGCAGCCAATCCCCATCGAAGAAATCGTGCAGATACTCGATATAGTCGAGCGCGGCCTCGGTACTGCGCACGATATCCCGGCGACCGTCATACCACCAATCCTGGCGCAGGCCAAAGCGCGTAGCGGTTGCCGGCTGGAACTGCCAGATTCCCCCAGCGCGACTGTGGGAATAGGCAAAGGGCCGGAAAGCACTCTCCACAATGGGCACAAGCAGGAGTTCGGTGGGCAGATTCCGCGCCTGGATCGACTCCACAATGAAGTGGATGTAGGGCTCGCCGTCAGCCGCGATCATGTTGAAGTATCCCTGGCGCCCGTTGAAGCGCTGGATTTCCTGCTCGACGTCCGCATGCTCGACCGGATTCAGGCCGAAGCCTTCGCGCGCCTGCGCCCAGACATCCTGTTCGGCGGGCTCGTCGGCGGGTTCACCGATGACCTCAGTGTATTCGGGAACGGTCTTCGGCTCCGGCATCGGATCCGCGAGCATGGCGTCGACCTTCTCCGCCGTCAGAATCGGGGCGACGGCAACGGACGAGCCCTCGGGCTCTTCGGCCGACTCCTGCTCAGGCTGAATCGCCGCACATCCACCCACCACCGCGGCAACCGCCCAAGCGAGCAGCAGGCGCGGAATTCGCGGGGCGGGGTCCGGAGACAAGCGGGCGGTAGCGTCATTGCACCTGGATCGCGAAGCAGTAGCAGGGTAACGCCTCGGGCTGCGCAAGTCTGTTCTCCTTGTTCTTTGATTGGCGGCGCCACACCGCGGCATCGGCAAGCAGTGCAGATAGTTGCGCATTTTTCGGGGTCAATGCAACCGCATTGTTGCGTACGCACCACGACAGGCTGCGTTGCTCAGGCTGGGCTGGACTGTTTGTGACGTGCCTCGTTGCGGGTACCGAGGTGTTGCAGGATACCGCGGGCGGCTTCGCGGCCGTCGAAGACGGCGGTGACGACGAGGTCGGCGCCGCGCACCGCATCGCCACCGGCGAACACACGCGGGTGGGTTGTCTGCCCAGGGCAGACCTCGGGGGAGGCGACAAGCAGGCGCCCGTCTTCATACCGCGCGATGCCGTGGTCGTCGAACCAAGCGGGGGCTTCGGCGTTGAAGCCGAAGGCGACGAGCACGCGGTCGGCGGGGACGACCTCTTCGGAACCGGGGACCGGTTGCGCCCGACGGCGACCATTGGCGTCGGGCTCACCGAGCTCGGTGGCGACGACACGCACGCCCGTGACGCGGCCCTCGTTGGACTCGATCGCCGTGGGCTGGCGGCGGAAACGGAAGGTCACGCCCTCCTCCTTGGCGTGCCCGACCTCCTTGCGCGAACCCGGCATGTTCTCCTCATCGCGGCGGTAGATGCAGGTCACCGAGCGCGCCCCCTGGCGGACCGAGGTCCGGTTGCAGTCCATCGCGGTATCGCCGCCACCGAGGACCACGACGCGCTCCCCGGCGACATCGACATCGGCGCCGCCGGGCGCCTCGGTGCCGAGCAGGCGGTTCGCGCTGCCGATGAGGAACGCGAGTGCCGGGACCACACCCGGGTCATCCTCACCCGGCAGATTGCCGCGGACCGCGTCGTAGGCGCCCATACCGAGAAAGACCGCGTCATATTCGGCGAGCAGCTCCGCCAAATCCAGATCCCGGCCCAGTTCCATACCGAGACGGAAATTCACGCCCATCTCCTCCATGATCGCGCGCCGCGTCTCGACGACGGATTTGTCGAGCTTGAACGGGGGAATGCCGTAAGTCAGCAGCCCGCCGATCCGGGGATAGCGGTCGAAGACCACCGCCTCGACGCCGTTGCGGACCAGCACATCGGCACAGCCGAGGCCGGCCGGGCCCGCACCCACGACCGCTACGCGCTGCCCCGTCGCCACCACGCCCGACATGTCCGGCCGCCACCCCTGCTTGAGCGCCTCGTCGGTGATGTATTTCTCGACCGAGCCGATACTGACGGCGCCAAGCCCGTCATTGAGGGTGCAGTCGCCCTCGCAGAGGCGGTCCTGCGGACAGATGCGACCGCAGATCTCGGGCAGGGTGTTGGTGCGATGCGACAACTCGGCCGCCTCGAACAGCCGCCCCTCCTCGATCAGCCGCAGCCAGTTCGGGATGTAGTTGTGCACCGGGCACTTGAACTCGCAGTAGGGGATACCGCACTGGATGCAGCGCCCGGCCTGGCGTGCGGCCGCGGTGGCATCGTACTGGCCATAGATCTCATCCGAATCGCGGATGCGCACGCCGACGGCGCGCTTGTCAGGGTCGGCGCGCGGTACGTCGAGAAACTGGAATGGGTCGTGTGCCATCGCTTCACGGCTCCCCCGGCCTCGCGGCCGGTCATTGGGTCTGTACCACCTGCCTCCCGCGCACCGCAACGCGCGGTGGCGCTTCTCAGGCGGCCGCGCGCGCGGCCTCGAGCATACGCGAGAGATCGGCCGCCTTCGGCGTTACCAGCCAAAAACGCGGCAGGTAGTCATCGAGGTCCTCAAGAATGGTCGCCGCATGCTCACTGCCCGTGTATTCGACATGGGCGGCGATCAGCTCGCGCAGATGGCGCACGTAGGCCTCCCAGCGCTCCGCGGTCGGGCGGTGGATCTCGATCAGCTCGCGGTTGTGGCGGTCGACGAACTCGCGTTCGAGGTCGAGGACATAGGCGAGGCCGCCGGTCATACCCGCACCGAAGTTCAGCCCCGTGCGCCCCAGCACCACGACCGCGCCACCGGTCATGTACTCACATCCGTGATCGCCGCAGCCTTCGATGACAGCGACTGCACCCGAGTTGCGCACGGCGAAGCGCTGACCCGCCGTGCCGGCCGCAAACAGGCGACCACCGGTCGCCCCGTAGAGACAGGTGTTGCCCATCACGGGCGTCTCGGGGGTGGGCAGGCGGGTCGCGGCCGGCGGCCGGATGACGATGCGTCCACCGGCCATGCCCTTGCCGACGTAGTCGTTTGCCTCGCCCTCGAGGTCGATGTGGAGGCCACCGGCGTTCCACGCGCCCAGGCTCTGGCCGGCGGACCCGCTCAGCGCGAGCGTCAACGGATCGTCGGCCAGCCTCGTGTTCCCCCACCGATACGCGATCTCCCCGGAAAGGCGCGCCCCGATCGAGCGATCGTGGTTCGCCACGGTGTAATGGTAGGTACCACCGCGGCGCTCGGCCACGGCCGCCGCCGTGTCGCTCGCGATCCGCTGCGCCAGCTCGGCGGGCTCGGCCGGCTCGTTGCGCGGGCGCTGACACCGGTGCGGTTCGCCGGGGTCGACGCCACCGTCGCTGGTCAGCGGCCCCAGGTCGAGGGCCTGCTGGCGCCCCGTCTCGCCGGGCAGACGTTCGAGCAGATCAACCCGGCCGACCAGATCCTCAAGACGCTCGAAGCCGAGCCGGGCGAGCCATTGGCGCACGTCGGCGGCGACATACTCGAAGTAGCGGTGTGCCATATCGGCTTCGCCGGTGTAGTGGTATCGGCGCAACACCTGATTCTGCGTGGCAACGCCGGTGGCGCAGTTGTTGAGGTGGCAGATTCGCAGATACTTGCAGCCCAGTGCGACCAGTGGCGCGGTGCCGAAGCCGAAGCTCTCGGCGCCGAGCAGCGCCGCCTTGATCACGTCGCGCCCCGTCTTCAGCCCGCCGTCGGCCTGCAGGCGCACGCGGCCGCGCAGGCCGTTGGCGCGCAACGTCTGGTGCGTCTCCGCGAGCCCCAGCTCCCAGGGTGAGCCGGCGTAGAGGATCGAGGTGAGCGGACTGGCGCCGGTGCCGCCATCGTACCCGGAGATCGTGATCAGGTCGGCATAGGCCTTGGCTACCCCCGCGGCGATGGTGCCGACACCGGGGGCAGCGACCAGCTTGACCGAGACGAGCGCACGCGGGTTCACCGATTTGAGATCGAAGATGAGCTGCGCAAGGTCCTCGATCGAATAGATATCGTGGTGCGGCGGCGGCGAGATCAGCCCCACGCCGGGCACGGCGAAGCGCAGTCGCGCGATGTCGCCATCGACCTTGTGCCCGGGCAACTGGCCGCCCTCGCCCGGCTTGGCACCCTGGGCCATCTTGATCTGGATGACCTCGGCCTGCGACAGGTACTGCGGCGTGACGCCGAAGCGCCCGGAGGCGACCTGGCGGATCTTGGAGCGGCGCTCGCTACCGTCGCGGGCGGGGTCCTCGCCGCCCTCGCCCGAGTTCGAGCGACCGCCGATGCCGTTCATCGCGACCGCCAGTGACTCGTGCGCTTCCGGTGACAGCGCACCCAGCGACATTCCGGCGCACTCGAACCGCGGCATGATGGCCTCGATCGGCTGCACTTGCTCCGGGGCGAGCGCGGCCTCCGCCTCACGCAGCTGCAGCAGATCGCGCAACATCGCCACGGGGCGCTCGTCGATGCGGGCACGGAAACGCTCCCAGGCGGCGTCATCACCGCGCACCGCCTGCTGCAGTGACTTGACCGCGTCGGGGTGCCAGTCGTGGTACTCGGCGCCGTACATCCACTTCAGCACCCCACCCGGCGCCAGTAGCTCGTGGCGGTCGTGGGCGCGCGCGGCGAGTTCGGCCGCATCCGCCTCGAGCGCGCTGAAACCGGCGCCACCGATGCGGCTCAGTGCGCCCGGGAAACAGCGCTCGACGACCTCATCGGCGAGCCCGACAATCTCGAAGAGCTGGGCTCCACGGTAGCTGCGTACCGTTGAGATGCCCATCTTCGACATGATCTTGTACAGGCCCTTGTTGATCCCCTTGCGGTAGTTGCGCAGGGCCGTAACCACATCGGGATCGCCCGTCAGGCGTCCCTGCTCGCGCAGGTCATGGATCAGTTCGTAGGCGAGCCAGGGATGGATCGCGGTCGCGCCGAAACCCAGCAGGCACGCAAAGTGGTGGGGATCGCGCACGGTCGCCGTGTCGATGACGAGGTTGGCCCGACAGCGCAGGCCTGCCGCGCCCAGGTGATGATGGACCGCGCCGGTGGCGAGCAGCGCATGCACGGGCACACCGCCGGCGAGCGCCTCGCGGTCACTGAGCACAAGGATGACACAGCCGTCTTCGGCGACGGCCCGCTCGGCCTCATCGCAGAGCCGGTCGAGGGCCGCGACCAGGGATTCGTCGGGCCGACGCTGCAGCGCGAGCGTGCGCTGGGGCCAGCCGGCATCGGCGAGCGCCGCCATCTCGTTGAACTTGCGCCCCGAAAGCACGGGCGAGTCGAGTGCGATCCGGCGGGCGTCGTCGGCGGAGACGTCGAAGGGATTGGCCTCGGGGCCGAGGCAGCTCTCCAGCGACATCACCACCTGTTCGCGGATCGGATCGATCGGCGGATTCGTCACCTGGGCGAACTGCTGGCGAAAGGCGTCGAACAGCGGTCGGTTCTGGCGCGAGAGCACCCACATCGGGGTGTCGTCGCCCATCGAGCCGATCCCCTCGGCCCCTTCCGCGGCGAGCGGCACGACCACCTGTTCGCGCTCCTCGAGCGTGACATTGAATAGCTTCTGCGCCACGCCGCGCTGGTCCGCCTCCAGTGCCGGTGTCGGCGGCGGCACGCTGTCGACGGTCGACTCCAGACGGCGCACGCCAGCACGCAGCCAGTGCTTGTAGGGCGCACTGCGCTTGAGGCGATCGCCGATGCGATCAGGCGTGAGCAGTTCGCCGGCTGCTGTGTCGACGGCCAGCATATCGCCCGGTCCCAGGCGACCGCGTGCGACCACGCGTTCCGGGGCCGCATCGACGACGCCCGCCTCGGAGGCGAGGGTGATGACGCCGTCGTCGGTCTGCACCCAGCGCGCGGGGCGCAGGCCGTTGCGATCCAGGCAGCAGGCGGCGTGGCGACCGTCGGTGAGCACGACCCCGGCGGGTCCGTCCCACGGGTCCATGTTCAGCGACCAGAACTCGTAGAAGGCGCGCATGTCCGGGTCGACGGCGTCGACGTTCTGCCACGCCGACGGCATCAGCAGCCGCATTGCGTGGAAGACATCGAGCCCGCCCGCGAGCATGGCCTCGAGCATACGATCGAGACTGGCGGAGTCGGATTCATCGAAATCGACAACCGGCGCAATGCTGTCGAAGTCGAGTCCGTTCGGGGTCTGCTTGCCGTGCAGGCGCGCCCGCGCCCAGCGGCGATTGCCCGCGATGGTGTTGATCTCGCCGTTGTGCGCCAACAGGCGGAAGGGCTGGGCGAGGCGCCATTGTGGCCAGGTGTTGGTCGAAAAGCGCTGGTGAAAGACGCACACCGCACTGGCAAAGCGCTCGTCCTGAAGATCGGGGTAGAAGCCGGGTAGCGCGCGCGGCATCACCAGGCCCTTGTAGCCCAGCGTGTGCAGCGACAGGCTGCAGACGTAGAAGGCATCCGCTGCGGTCAGCTCGCGCTCGGCGCGGCGCCGGGCCCGGAAGAGTTCGCGCTCGATGGCGGCGTCATCCAGGCCATCGGGCGCATTGACGAAGATCTGGCGGATGCGGGGGCGCGCCGCCAGCGCCTGTTCACCGCAGACGCTCGGATCGACCGGCACATCGCGCCAGCCGGCCACTTCGAGACCAAAGGCTTCGAGGGCGCTCTGGAGCGTGCCCTGCTGCCGCGCTGACTCCCCCGGCTCCCGGGAGAGGAAGACGTTGCCTGCGGCAAAGCGATGCGCGAGATCGATGCCTTCCTCGGCAGCCACGGCTCGCAGGAAGGCCAAAGGGGTATGCACGAGGAGGCCGCAGCCATCACCGGTGCGGCCATCCGCGGCGATGGCGCCGCGATGGGTCATGCGATCGAGCGCGGTCAGCGCGTCGCTGACCAGTGCCCGATCGGGCGACCCGTCGAGCCGCGCCATGAGGCCGAAACCGCAGGCATCACGCTCGAATGCCGGGCGCCAGAGACCGCCCTCGGGCGGCCGGGGTATGGTTGATCGCGACATCGCCTCCCCGCGGTCAGCGGCGGTACCGCCAGTCGGTACCGCCACCGTTCACCCGTTCACGACTTCTCGGTGGTCTCGTCGGTGAACTGGGCCTCCTCGGTCGAGCCAGCCAGCGCGCCGAGTGAACTCAGCCCACCGGTGACGACATTGCTCACCTCGTCGAAGTAACCGGTGCCGACCTCGCGCTGGTGTCGGGTCGCCGTGTAGCCCTTCGATTCGGCCGCGAACTCCTTCTCCTGGAGTTCGACGTAGGCCTCCATCTGCCGGTCGCGATAGCCGTGAGCCAGTTCGAACATGCTGTAGTTCAGCGCATGGAAACCCGCGAGCGTGATGAACTGGAACTTGTAGCCCATCGCACCGAGTTCGCGCTGGAACTTCGCAATGGTCGAGGCATCGAGGTGCTTGCTCCAGTTGAACGAGGGCGAGCAGTTGTAGGCCAGCATCTTGCCGGGATACTCGTCGTGCACCGCCTCAGCGAACTGGCGGGCGAAATCGAGATCCGGGGTCTTGGTCTCGCACCAGATCAGATCGGCATAGGGCGCATACGCCTTGGCCCGCGCGATGCAGGGCTCGATACCGTTGCGCACCCGGTAGTACCCCTCCGAGGTACGCTCGCCGGTGAGGAACGGCTCATCCGCGGGGTCGATATCCGTCGTCAGCAGATTCGCCGCCTCGGCGTCAGTGCGGGCGACCACGAGTGTGGGCGTACCCATGATATCGGCCGCGAGACGGGCTGCGACCAGCTTCTGAACCGCTTCCTGCGTCGGCACGAGCACCTTGCCGCCCATGTGGCCGCACTTCTTCGCCGAAGCGAGCTGGTCCTCGAAATGCACGCCCGAGGCGCCGGCCTCGATCATCGCCTTCATCAGTTCGAAGGCGTTGAGGATGCCGCCGAAGCCGGCCTCGGCATCGGCGACGATGGGGGCATACCAATCGACCGAATCGTCGCCTTCGGCATGGTGGATCTCGTCGGCGCGGCGCAGCGTGTTATTGATGCGCTCGACCACCGCCGGCACGGAATTCGCCGGATACAGCGACTGGTCGGGATACATCGCACCGGCCAGGTTGGCATCACCGGCAACCTGCCAGCCGGAGAGATAGATCGCCTTCAGCCCGGCCTTGACCTGCTGCATGGCCTGATTGCCCGTAAGGGCGCCGAGCGCATTCACGAACGGCTCTTCGTGCAGGAGACGCCACAGCTTCTCCGCACCGTCCCGGGCGAGCGTGTACTCGATGCGCTTCGTTCCCTGCAGTCGCACGACGTCCGCCGCACTGTACGGGCGCGTAATGCCCTGCCAGCGCGGATCCTGCTGCCACTGCTGCTCGAGTTGCCGGATGGCTCCCTGGTCTGTCATCGTCTTCAACCTCTTGGTTCGTGGCCTGTCAATTCAACCATTCGTAGGCCGGTATCGTGAGAAAATCTTCCATCTTGCGCGCGGTCGCGAGCGCCTCAATCATCCGCGCCGCTTCGTCCCAGTGCCCCTCGGCGTAGGCGGCATCGCCGATCTCGCCGCGCAGCCGGTCGCATTCAGCGGTGAGCCATTCGTGGACGCTCTCGCCGGTCAGCCGACGGCCATCTTCGAGTACGGCGGTGTCGTGATGCAGCCACTGCCAGACCTGTGCCCGCGCGATCTCCGCGGTGGCCGCGTCCTCCATCAGGTGGTTGATCGGCACACAACCACGCCCACCGAGCCAATCACCAAGGTAACGCAACGCCACCCCAAGGTTACCGCGCACGCCCTGCTCCGTGATCGTGCCGTCCGGCACCCGCAACAGATCCGACGCTGACACTTCGGGCAGGTCGTCGGGACGTGCAGTCTGGTTCGGTTCAGGCATGTGCCGGTCGAAGACCTCCTGGGCAACCTCCACCAATGCCGGATGCGCCACCCACGTCCCGTCGTGACCATCCGCCGCCTCGCGCTCCTTGTCCGCGCGCACCTTCTCCAGCGCCGCCGAAGTGGCCTCCTCATCGCCACGCACCGGGATATGGGCGGCCATACCGCCCATCGCATGCGCGCCACGCCGATGGCAGGTGCGGATGAGCAGGCGGGAGTAGGAACGCAGGAAGTGGCGGTCCATCCCGACCTGGTCGCGGTTGGGCAGCACACAGTTGGGCCGTTCGCGGAAAGTCTTGATGAAACTGAAAATGTAGTCCCAGCGCCCGCAGTTGAGCCCGCAGATCCAGTCGCGAAGTTCATAGAGGATCTCGTCCATCTCGAACACGGCGGGTAGGGTTTCGATGAGGACGGTAACCCGGATGGTGCCGCGATCGAGGCCAAGGTAGTCCTCGGTGAAGGCGAGGATCTGCGCCCACAGACGGGCCTCGCGATGGTTCTCCAGTTTCGGGATATAGAGATAGGGACCACTGCCGCGATCGAGCAGTTCGCGTGCATTGTGGTGAACGAACAGGGCAAAGTCGAACAGGGCAGCCGGCATCGCCTTGCCGTCGCAGCGCACGTGCTTCTCGACCAAGTGCAGGCCGCGAACACGCACCACCAGCACGGCGGGATCCTCGCGCAGGCGGTATTCCTTGCCGGCCTCGCTGGAAAAATCGATTTGGCGCCGCACGGCGTCGTGCACGTTGATTTGGCCATCGAGCACGTTCTGCCAACTCGGTGCGAGCGAGTCCTCGAAATCCGCCATGAAGACCCGTGCACCACTGTTGAGCGCATTGACCACCATTGCGCGCTCCGGCGGACCGGTTATCTCGACGCGGCGGTCCCGCAACTCCGCGGGCGGCGGCCGGATGGCCCAGTCATCCTCGCGCAACCACCGGGTCTCCTCCAGGAAGTGCGGATCCATCCCGTCATCGAAATGCTTCTGACGCAGCGCGCGCTCTGCCAGGCGCTCGTCAACCGCGTCGGCAAAGCGGGTATGCAGCGTGGCCAGCAGGCGCCGAGCGCCTTGATCCAGGAGCCAGCCTGCGTATTCGGGATAGGCGTCCACCTCGGGCTCGCGTTCCACGGTCTCGCCTTTGCTCATCGCTCTTCGCCCCGGGGATCGCTCATTCGATCCGTTCCATGTACCACCAGACTGCCCGAACAGCAAGTATTAGACTAGACAATTACTCGAATACTAAATATCGTATTTGCCAATACTCTAACCTCCCCCACCGGGATGACCCATGCAGGCGAACCGCCTCCGCCAATTGCGCGCGTTCTGCACGACCGCGCTGACCGGCAGCATGTCTCGAGCTGCCGAGCGCCTCCATCTGAGCCAGCCCACCGTTTCGCAATTGGTCAAATCCCTGGAGACCGAGTTGGGGGTGGCCCTGTTCACCCGCCGCGGCCCGCATATCGAAATCAATTCGGCGGGCTCGGCGCTACTTGAGACCGCCCTGCCGCTGGTCGAAGGCATGGACCGGCTACCGGAAACGCTGCGCGCGAAGCTGGGTGAGACCGCCGGGGGGCGTCTCGACATCGCGGCCGGCGAATCCACGATCCTCTACCTACTCCCCGAGTACGTGAAGCGCTTCACCGACGCGTTCCCCGGCGTCGATCTGCATCTGCACAACGTCACCGGGCGGGACGGCATGAAGATGCTACGGGCCGGCGATGTCGATTTCGCGATCGGATCGATGATCGACGTACCCGACGATATCCGCTACGTGCCCATGTTCAGCTACGAGCCGATGCTGATTACTGCGCTGAACCATCCGCTGACCCGTCAGGAGGACATTACGCTGGCCGATATCAGCCGCTGCGGATTGATCCTGCCGCCACGCCACCTGAGCACATGGCGCATGGTCGACATCGTGTTCCACCAGCACGGGCTGCGCTACGAGGTCGTGCTCGAGGCCGGTGGCTGGGAGGTGATCAAGCGTTTCGTGGAACTCGACCTGGGCATCTCGATCGTCACCAGCATCTGCCTGCGGGCCGACGAGCGCATTGCCGCCATGCCCGTAGGGCGCTGGTTCCCCCGGCGGAGCTATGGCGCGGTGTTGCGCCGCGGACGCGTGGTCTCGCCACAGGCGCGGGCATTCCTTCTCCTGCTCGACCCCGATTTCGCGCGCCATACCGAGGAGGCGGCCGCAACGCCTGCCGCCCAGCGCCAGCGCCCGGTCACGGCTGACCCGGACTTCACCGGCTACGACCGCTCTCTACCCTGAGCAGTTCCTGGAGCCATCGCGCCAACAGCGGGCTGCTGCGATGAGCAGCAGCGCCGCGGGTCTATTGTGCGGTCCAGCCGCCATCGACGGATAGCTCGGTGCCGGTAATCTGCGAAGCGGCATCGGAGCAGAGGAAGACCGCCATTGCGCCGATCTGTTCAGGTTGCACGAACCGCTGCGAGGGCTGCTTGTGCCGCACGAGTTCGACCTTGGCCGCCTCGATATCGATGCCGTCACGCTCTGCCAGGGCCTCGATCTGCGGGCGGATCAGCGGCGTCTCGACCCAGCCGGGGCAGATCGCATTGCTGGTGATCCCGTTGCCGGCATTCTCCAGGGCAACAACCCGCGTCAGGCCGACCAGGCCGTGCTTCGCCGATACGTAGGCCGACTTGTTCGGCGAGGCCACGCGACCATGGGCAGAGGAGATATTGATGATCCGGCCCCACGCGTTCTCCCGCATTCGCGGCACTGCCGTACGCGTCGTGTGGAACGACGAGGTGAGCATCACCGCCAGAATGCGGTCCCATTGCTCCGGCGGGAATTCCTCGATCGGTGCGGTGTACTGGATACCGGCGTTGTTGACCAGTACATCGACGCGGCCGAAAGCGGCATAGGTGTCTTCAACAAGGCCGCTCGCCGCCTCCGGATCGGCCATATCCGCGGGGGTATAGCGAATATCGCTGGAGTAGACCTTCGCCAGGCGCTCCGCGACAGCCTCGCCCTCTGCCCGCGACTCGATGCCGTTGAGCATGATACGCGCGCCCGATGCCGCCATCGCCGCGGCAATGGCATGGCCAATACCGCTCGTCGAGCCCGTGATGACCGCTGCCCTGCCGTTGAGATCCGGTGTCATGATGTCATCCTTCCCCATTGATTCGAGGCATCCTTGGGGCCCGAGCGAGCGCTCGGGCCACCATTTCCGTCCACCCGAGGCGACCCAACCAAACGCCCCTCATTCCCTTCGGTACGGGAAGCCGGGAATCAGGTTGCGGTACCAGAGTTCCCCCACGATACCGCGCCGGAACAGCAGCACGCAGATCACGAAAATCGCGCCCAGAATGATCGTCAGCCACGCGCCGTAGGGTGCGAGATAGGTCTGCAGCCACACGACGAAGCCGGCACCGATCACTGGACCGATCATCGTGCCCATGCCGCCGAGCAGGGTCATCAGCACCACCTCACCCGACATCGTCCACTCCACGTTCGAGATCGAGGCGAGCTGAAACACAAGCGCCGTCAGGCCACCGGCGACACCCGAAAGCGTCGTCGAAAGCACAAAGGCGGCCAGTTTGAAGTGGCTGACCTTATATCCCAGCGAAGTGGCACGGTCCGGGTTCTCCTTGATGGCCTTGAGGATCTGGCCGAATGGCGAGTTCACCGCCCGGTAGACGATGTAGAAACCGGCCAGGCAAACCACGAGCACGAAGTGGTACAGCACGATGTCCGACCGCAGACTGAACAGGCCGAACAGGTAGCCACGCGGCACCGCCTGAATGCCATCCTCACCACCGGTAAAGGGCAGCTGCAGCGCGAGGAAGTAGATCATCTGCGCAAAGGCAAGGGTGATCATCGCGAAGTAGATGCCGCTGCGACGGATGGCCAGCCAACCGAACACGAGCCCCAGAAAGGCCGCTGCAGCCGCACCGAGAAGCAGGCCTACTTCCGCTGTCACACCCCACCACTTCATCGCATGAGCGGTGACGTAGGCGGCCGAGCCGTAGTAGGCCGCATGCCCGAAGGACAGGAGTCCGCCGTACCCGAGCAGAAGATTGAACGCACTGGCGAACAGCGCGAAGCACAGCATCTTCATGACCAGCACGGAGTACATGACATGCGGCGCGATCAGCAGGCCGGCGATCACGACGACCGCAATGATTGAATATTTACGTTCTTCCGTCATGGACGCCTACCGTTTGCCAAACAGGCCCTGTGGCCGAAGAAGGAGAACAATGGCCATCAAGATAAAGACCACTGTCGCGGACATCTCGGGGTAGAAAACGCGGGCAAGGCCCTCGACCAGACCGAGCATCAGGCCGGTTACGATCGCCCCAAGCATCGAGCCCAGCCCGCCGATGACGACCACCGCGAAAACCATGATGATCATGTGGAAGCCCATCAGCGGGTGCACCTGATAAATCGGCGCAGCCAGCACGCCCGTAAGCGCTGCCAATCCGACGCCGAGGCCGAAGGTGAGCGTAATCATCAACGGCACGTTGATCCCGAATGCCTTGAGCAGCTCAGGGTTCTCCGTACCTGCACGCAGGTAGGAGCCGATGCGGGTACGCTCAACGAACAGCCAGACCGCGAGACAGACCGCCAGCGCGAAGAGGATGATGAAACCGCGATACATCGGCAGCATCATGAAACCGAGGTCGACAGCTCCGCGGAACTGATCCGGGGTCGGGTAGACGCGACCGGAAACGCCATACATCTCGCGGAAGAAGCCCTCGATGATCAGGGCAAGACCGAAGGTCAGCAGCAGCCCGTAGAGATGATCGAGATGATAGAGGCGCGCCAGCATGGTTCGCTCGAGCACCATTCCAAACGCCGCGACGATGATCGGCGCGAGCACCAACCCCCACCAGAACGGCACCCCGAGATACTCAAGCAGCATCCACGCGACAAATGCCCCCATCATGTACAGGGCACCGTGGGCGAAATTGATGATATTCAGCATGCCGAATATCAGTGCCAGGCCAAGGCTGAGCATCGCGTAGAAGGCGCCATTGACCAGCCCCACCATGAGCTGCGCCAGCAGCCCCTGTGGAGTTATCCCCAGCAAATCGAATAACATATCGCGCTATCCTCGTAGACCGCGCACGCGCGGAGGCCCTCGCCGTACCGTCGTTACCCCCTACCACGGACCGCAGTCCGCGTCGCCCTGGGATGGAATCTTGCCGGCGTGGCACCTGCAGGCGGCGCCAATGCGTGCCGAGGTCGGGACAGCGCGATGGCCGCCCCGACCTCGAACGCGATCAGTTGACCAGGTCGCAGGTGCTATCCTCGATCGACTGGTACGCATCATCGCCGGGGATAGTGGCTACGACATCGTAGTAGTCCCAGTCACCGGCAGAGTCCTCCGGCGCCATCACCTCGACGAGATACATGTCGTGCACCATGCGGCCGTCCTCGCGCACCTGCCCATTGGAGGTGAGGACGTTGTCGTTGACCGGATTGTCGCGCATGTGCTGCATGACATCGGCGGTATTCTCGACATCCCCGACCTCTTCGAGCGCCTCAAAGAAGTGGAGTGCCGAGGAGTAGACCCCCGCATGGACCATCGTCGGCATCTGATCGGCCCGCTCATTAAACCGCTCGGCGAACGCGCGGGTTTCGTCGTTCCGATCCCAGTAGAAGCCCGTCGTGAGCAGGAGGTCCTGCGCTGCCTCAAGGCCGATACCGTGGACGTCCGTGATAAACAGCAGCAAACCAGCCAGCGCCTGCCCGCCAGCGACGATGCCGAACTCCTCCGCCTGGCGGATGGAGTTGGTCGCATCAGTACCGGCGTTCGCCAGACCGATGATTTCGGCGCCCGAGGCCTGGGCCGAAAGCAGGTACGAGGAGAAGTCCTGCTCGTCGAGCGGATGGCGGGAACGCCCCATGACCTCTCCGCCGGCCTCGCGCACCACGTTGGCCACCTGTTCTTCAAGCG
>SLKC01000001.1 GCA_007134775.1 Ectothiorhodospiraceae bacterium
CGGCGTGCCCGACATGGGCCAGCGCGTGCGCCACCCCAAGTTCGGCGAGGGCACCGTGCTCGCCTACGAGGGCGAGGGCCCGCAGGCGCGCATCCAGGTCAACTTCGCCGAAGCCGGCAGCAAGTGGCTGGTACTCGCCTACGCGCGTCTCGAAGTCGTCGCTTGAAGACGACGGCGCCGCCCGGCAGCGGCTGCGCCTGGGCGGCGAGCGCCGCACCTACCTCGACTTCCACTACCTCGCCTGCCACCTGCCGCGGCTGCCGTACCAGGCCTACCGCGACAGCGACAATCTGGTGGCGCGGCTGAACCTGCCGAACATGGCGTGGTCGACGCGAGATGAGAAGCTGGATGCCTACGCGGCGGCCGTGCGGGGCCTGCTGGCCCTGGAGTCGGACGCCGAGCGCCGGCGCAAGTACGCCGACTTCATCGACATCTACGCGGGGCTCGACGACAATGAACGCAGGGAGTACGAGCGGGCCTACCCTCAGGAGAGCCCGCCGCTGTGCTGTGCCCGAAACGACGGAAAATCACTCTGACCCCTTCCTTCAGTGGCGAAGCTTTGGGGGTGCTCGGCCCGGCGTGGCACCGGCGGCACATCGGTGCCAGAATCGATGGGCCGAGATAAGGGAGGTCATTCCTGTGGACCGCCAGAAGATTGAAGATCAGGCACTTCACCTGTCCAGGGAGGATCGTGCCCGGCTGATCCAGCGATTGGTGCGTAGCCTGGATGCGCCGACTGCGGATGAACTCCGGGCCGAGTGGCTCGCTGAAGCCCAACGCCGGGCGAAGGAGCTGGATGACGGTACGGTTGCGACGATCAGAGGGGATGAGGTCCTGGAAAAGGCACGCACGCTGATTCGATGACGTATGAGTTTCACCCGGCAGCGGAAGCCGAATTCCTGGAGTCAGTGGGCTATTACGAGTCCCGTGTCCCAGGCTTGGGCGGTGCCCTGGTAGAGGAGTTCGAGGTACTGGCGGGGCTGGTCTGCGAGACGCCCAAGGCCTGGCAGGTTGAAGTGGCCCCGGATATCCGCAAAGCGCCCTTCCATCGGTTCCCGCTCTCGCTCATTTTCCGTGAAGGCACCGGCGACGTGCAGATTCTGGCCGTCGCCCATGACCGCCGGCGCCCGCAGTACTGGCTCGGCAGGCTATGACAGAACGCTGTCGTCGAGTCCTCGTCCACCGCCGTGCGGTGCTCGCATTGCCGCAACGTGCTTGATCAGAGAACACGGTGCTGACGAAACACTACGTCCCAATCGGGAAGCTCGCATGACCCGACCTTGTGCTGCATTGTCGCCACGATGAGCCAATCCCTCTCGCGCGACTTCGTCATTCCGCTGGGGCTGTTCCGCTACGGACTCCTGGCGCTGTTCCTCGCCTCGGGCTTCGCCGGGCTGATCTACCAGTCGATCTGGTCGCACTATCTCGCCCTGATGGTCGGCCATGCCGCCTACGCCCAGGCCCTGGTGCTCGCCACCTTCATGGGCGGGATGGGGCTGGGTGCCGCGCTGATCGCGCGCTTCGGCGACCGCTGGCGCAACCTCGTGCGCGGCTACGCCGTCGTCGAGCTGTTGCTCGGCGTCGCCGGCGTCGCCTTCCACTTCGTTTTCCTGCCCGTCTTCGACCTGACCCTCGAGCGCATCGTCCCCGCCCTCGGCGGCGGCGCGGCGGCGGACGTCGTGCGCTGGGCCATCGGCGTCGGCCTGGTGCTGCCGCAGTCGGTCCTGCTCGGCGCGAGCTTCCCGCTGCTCAGCGCCGGGCTCATGCGCCGCGTCTCCGGCCAGGACGGGCGCGTGCTCGGCAGCCTCTACTTCACCAACAGCCTCGGTGCCGCCCTGGGGGCACTCTGCGCCACCTTCCTGCTGCTGCCGCTGGCGGGACTGCCCGGCACCGTCCAGATCGCCGGCTGGATCAACCTCATGGTCGGCGTCGCCGCCTGGCTGCTCGCCAGCGACCCCACCGGCGCCGGCGCCCGCCCCGCGGCGCGCCCACCGACCGCCAGCGGCCACAGCGAAGCGGCACCCAGCCGCCTCGTGCTCGCCATCCTCGCCGCCACCTTCGTCTCCAGCGCCGCCTCCTTCGTCTACGAGATCGGCTGGATCCGCATGCTCAGCCTCGCCGTGGGCACCACGCTGCACGCCTTCGAGATCATGCTCGCCGCCTTCATCGGCGGCATCGCGCTCGGCAGCCTGTGGATCCGCCGCCGCATCGACCGCTTCGCGCAACCGCTGATCCCGCTCGCCTGGGTGCAGGTCATGATGGGTGTTTGTGCCCTCGCATCGCTGGCGCTCTACGCCGCGACCGCATTCGGCTGGGTCGGTCTGCTGGTCGAGCTGCTGCCGGCGACGGCGCAGGGCTATCAGTTCTACAACCTCGGCGTTGCCGTCGCGGCGATCGCGGTGATGTTGCCCGCGGCCTTCTTCGCCGGCGCCACGCTGCCGCTGTTCACTGCGGTGCTGCTACGCGCCGGCTACGGCGAGGGCGTCATCGGGCGGGTCTACGCCTGGAACACCTTCGGCGCCATCGCGGGTGTGCTCGCGGCGATCCACGTGTTGATCCCGGTGCTGGGGCTGCGCGACGCGATGATCGTCGCCGCCGGCATCGACCTGCTCCTCGGCCTCGCACTGCTCGCCCTCGCGCCCGCCGAACGGGCGCGGCGGCTCGGCCTCGCCGCGGCCGGAACACTCGCCGCCGGCGCCGTCGCCATCAGTGTCGCCGGCGTCACCTTCGACCCCTACCGCCTCGCCTCCGGCGTCTTCCGGGACGGCAACCCCGAACTCGACCGCAATGCCGAGCTGCGCTACTACCGCGACGGCAAGACGGCCAGCGTCTCCCTCTTCCGCTGGCCCGACGGTGTTGTCTCGCTCGCCTACAACGGCAAGGTGGACGCCTCCATGGCCCTCGATGCGGAGCGCTCCCCCAGCGCCGACGAGGCCACCAACGTGCTCGCCGCCGCCCTGCCGCTGGCGCTGCACGAGGCGCCGGAGCGCGCCGCCGTGATCGGCATGGGCTCGGGCCTGACCGCACACACCCTGCTCGCCGACGAGCGCGTCGCCGCCCTGGAGACCATCGAGATCGAGCAGCGCGTGGTCGAGGCCGCGCGCGGCTTCGGCGAGCGCGTCGCGCGCGTGCACGAGGATCCGCGCTCGGACATCGTCATCGACGACGCCCTGGCCGCACTGGCCGGCAGCGGCGAGGCCTACGACACCATCGTCTCGATCCCGTCGAACCCCTGGGTCGCCGGTGTCGGCAACCTCTTCGCCACCGAGTTTTACGACTTCATCAATGGGCGCCTCGCCGATGATGGCCTGTTCGTGCAGTGGCTGCAGCTCTACGAGATCGACGAGGCCCTGGTCGGCTCGATGCTGCGCGCGCTGACCCCGCATTTCGAGCACGCCAGCGCCTGGATGGTGAACCAGTCGGATCTGCTCATCGTCGCCGGCAACGGCGACGGGCTGCCCGCACTCGACAGCGACCGCCTGTTCGACAGCGCCGTCGGCGCCGAACTCGAGCGCGTCGGCCTCGCGCACCCGGGCCAGCTCGACGCCCGCCAGATCGCCGGCGACGGCGCCGTCCACGCCCTCAGCGACGCCCTCGGCGAGCCGGCCAACTCGTTCTACTGGCCACGCTTGAGCCTGGAGGCGCCGGAGGCGCGCTTCCGCGGCGTCGATGCGCGCGCCCTGCGCGAACTCGCCACCCACCGCTCGCTCGCCCTCGAGTTGCTGGGCATGGGCGGTGCGCCGCCGGCCGCCGCCGGCGATACCGGTGCCGGCACCATGGAGCAGCAGGCCGCCGTCGCGCGCGACCGCACCGCGCTGCTGGAGCCGGGCACCGAACGCGATCCGGGCGCCGTCGACCGCGGCTACGAGGCCGAGCTGCTGCGCCTGTGGGCGGCCGACTGCGCCGCCTTCGAGGACCCGCAGCGCCGGCGCCACTGGCTGTCGCTCTACAGCCGCCTCGCCGCCCACGCCCTGCCTCTGCTGGAGGGCGACGGGGCGCAGCCGCTGCGTGCGGCGGAGCCCGACTGGATCGGCTGCGAGGCGCTTCCCGAGTCGGTCGCCGTCACCCTGGCGTTCACCGCCGCCGCGGCGGCTCGCGATACCGAGGCGATCGCCGCGACAGCGGCGGAGTACCTGGCCTGGGCCGAGGGCCGCGACGGGGTCATGACGCCGCTGGCCCCCACCGCCTACCTCGCCGGCCAGGCCGCGCTGATGGCCGAGGGCGATCCGGCCGCCGCCGAACGCCTGCGCGACGCCCACGGCGGGCTGCTCGATCCCGACGGGCGCGACTGGCTGGTCCAGCGCCTGCTCGACCAGCTCCGCGCCCGCGAGCGCGGCGCCCCGGCTGCCGCATCGCCTTGAAGGCGCGCCACAGGGCGCGCGGGGTGCTACCGGGCGTGGCCGAGCGGGTCACGGCGCACCTGTCGGCGCCACCGCGAGCGCGCGGGGAACCCGCGGCCGGTCGGCCGCGCGGTCGTCAGGTGAGCGTAACCCGGGTTCTCACGCCGCCGCGGGGGACGGTCCGGCACACCCCCCTCCTCGGGTACCCGCTGACCCCGGCGGGCGCCTGCGTTCACCGCGGTTCCACGCCATGAACCGGGTCCGGCGCGCAGGCACCCGCGCGTCGGTCGCTCTTCACCCCGGGCTGGGGGTCGACGCGCACTGATGCGCGCGGGGTCCGGGTTCAGCCCTCGGCAACGGGCCAGAGCACGGCCTGCTCCTCGCGCCGCACGAGGAGGATGTGGCGGTATTCCTCGGGGTCCTTGATGTGGGCGACCTCGGCGGGGCGGGGGAAGTGGAGGTCGAGCAGGCGGGAGAGCCAGAAGCGCAGCGCGCCGCAGCGCAGCATCATGTTCCACGCTTGGCCCTCGGCCGCGGTGAACGGCCGGCGGGCGTGGTAGGCGGCGAGGAGCGCGCGGCTGCGCGCCTCGTCGAGGCGGCCGTCGGCGTTGCCGCACCAGTCGTTGACGGTGACCGCGACATCGTAGAGCAGGCAGTCGTCGCAGGCGTAGTAGAAGTCGATCATGCCGGCGAGGCGGTCGCCCTCGAAGAGGATGTTGTCGCGGAAGAGATCGGCGTGGACCGTCCCGCGTGGCAGCTCGAGGTCGCGGAACTGGCGGATGTAGGCACGCTCCTCGGCGAGGATGCGCCGGTTTTCCGGATCGACAACGGGCTCGAGCTCGCGGCTGGTGCGGAACCACCAGCACGGCCCACGTTCGTTGGCATGGGTCTCGTGGAAAGAGAAGCCGGCGACGTGCAGCTGGCCCAGGGCGTCGCCGACCTGGCGGCAGTGCTCGACACCGGGATGCTCCAGCGTGCGCCCGGGCAGGCGCTCGATCAGCGCCGCTGGTTTATCGCGCAGGCGCTGCAGGTAGCCACCGGCGGCATCAGCGATCGGATGCGCGCAAGGGACACCCTGTTCGGCGAGGTGGGCGGTGAGGTTGAGGAAGTAGGGCACCTCGTCGCAGCCGTGCTTCTCGAAGATGGTCAGCACGTACTCGCCCGCCGTGGTCGTGACGAACCAGTTCGAGTTCTCCACGCCCGCCTTGATGCCGGTGAAGTCGACGAGCTCGCCGACGCGATAGCGCGCCAGTAACTGGTGCAGGTCCCGATCTTCGAGCGCGGTATAGACGGCCATGGCGACGCGCGCTTGCAGGCAAAGGCGCGGAGTGTACCATCGACACCGGTCGGCGGCATGGGGCCGTCGGAGCAGCCCGGAGTTACCATGGCGACAGCCGCCCACACCGACGAGCCCCCGCTGATCCTGGTCGACGGCTCGTCCTATCTCTACCGCGCCTACCACGCCCTGCCCGCGCTGACGAGCAGCGACGGCGAGCCCACCGGCGCGATCTACGGCGTCGTCAACATGCTGCGCCGGCTACTCAACGAGTACGGCCCCGAGCGCATGGCCGTGGTCTTCGACGCGCCCGGCCGCACCTTCCGCGCCGCGATCTACGGCGACTACAAGGCCAACCGCCCGCCGATGCCCGATGAGCTCGCGCAGCAGATCGAGCCGCTGAAGGCGCTGATCGCCGCGCTGGGGCTGCCGCTGGTCAGTATCGAGGGTGTCGAGGCCGACGACGTCATCGGCACCCTCGCGCGCGCCGAGCGCGCACGCGGTGGCCACGTGCTCATCTCGACCGGCGACAAGGATCTCGCCCAGCTCGTCGACGGCGGCACCACGCTGGTCAACACGATGAGCAACGAGGTACTCGACGCCGCCGCCGTCGAGCGCAAGTTCGGCATCCCGCCCGAGCGCATCATCGACTACCTCAGCCTGGTCGGCGATACCTCGGACAACATCCCGGGCGTGCCCAAGTGCGGGCCGAAGACCGCGGTCAAGTGGCTGCAGCAGTACGGCGACCTCGACGGCGTCCTCGCCCACGCCGACGCAATCGGTGGCAAGATCGGCGAGAACCTGCGCGCCGCCGTCGATGATGTCCGGCGCGCGCGCGAGCTCGTCACCATCCGCTGCAATCTCGGCCTCGGCCTCCACGCCGACGACCTCGAACGGCGCGAGCCCGACACCGAGACCCTGCGCACCCTCTACCGGCGCCTCGCCTTCCACGGCTGGCTCGCCGAGCTGGGCGAAGACGCCGACACGTTGGGGGCGGACCCCGCCGAGGTCGCAGAGGCGGCGCGCTATGAGGCCGTGCTCGACCGCGCCACCCTCGATGCCTGGCTCGCGCGCCTGCAGCAGGCCGAACTGATCGCCTTCGACACCGAGACCACGAGCCTGTCGGCGATCGACGCCGAGGTCGTCGGCGTCTCCTTCGCCGTTGAACCCGGTCACGCCGCCTACGTCCCCTTCGGCCACCGCTACCCCGGCGCACCCGAGCAGCTCGACGCGGCGGCCGTGCTCGGTGCGATCAAGCCGCTGCTGGAGGACTCCGCGCGGGCGAAGCTGGGGCAGAATCTGAAGTACGACGCCGGCGTACTCGCCAACCACGGCATCGAGCTCGCCGGCATCCGCCACGACACCATGCTCGAGTCCTACGTCCTCGACGCCGCCGGCAACCGCCACGACCTCGACTCGCTGGCGAAGAAGTATCTCGGCGTGGCGCCGACGCCCTTCACCGAGGTCGCGGGCAAGGGGCGCAACCAGCTCACCTTCGACCAGGTGGCGATCGACATCGCCACGCCCTACGCCGCCGAGGATGCCGATCTGACGCTGCAGCTCCACCAGCGCCTGTGGCCGCAGCTCGAAGCCCTGCCGGGCCAGCGCTGGCTCTACGAGCAGGTCGACATGCCGCTCGTGCCCGTGCTCGCGCGCATGGAGCGCACCGGTGTCGCCATCGACACCCAGCGCCTGGCGCGCCAGGGCGAGGCGCTCGCCGCGCGCATGCAGCAGATCGAGACCGATGCCCACAATGCGGCGGGCCGCGCCTTCAACCTGAACTCGCCGAAGCAGCTCCAGGAGATCCTCTTCGGCGACGACGGCCTCGGCCTGGCCCCCGTGCGCCGCACCCAGGGCGGGCAGCCCTCGACGGCCGAGGACGTCCTCGAGATCCTCGCCGCCGACCACGCGCTGCCGCGGCTGATCCTCGACTACCGCAGCCTTGCCAAGCTCAAGTCGACCTATACCGACGCCCTGCCCCAGCGCATCAGCGCGCGCACGGGCCGTGTGCACACCCACTACCAGCAGGCGGTCACCTCGACGGGGCGGCTATCGTCGACCGAGCCCAATCTGCAGAACATCCCCATCCGCAGCGAGGAGGGCCGGCGTATCCGCGAGGCCTTCGTTGCCCCTGAGGGCCAGCGCCTCCTCGCCGCCGATTATTCGCAGATCGAGCTGCGCATCATGGCCCACCTCTCCGGCGACGCCGGCCTGCTTGCCGCCTTCGCCGCGGGGGAGGACATCCACCGCGCCACCGCCGCCGAGGTCTTCGGCCTCGCCCCCGAGGCCGTCGGCGACGACCAGCGCCGCGCGGCCAAGGCGATCAACTTCGGCCTCATCTACGGCATGTCCGCCTGGGGCCTGGCGCGCCAGCTCGGCATCACCCGCAATGAGGCCCAGGCCTACGTCGAGCGCTACTTCGAGCGCTACCCCGGTGTACGCGCCTACATGGACGCCACGCGCGAGCGCGCGCGCGAGCAGGGCTATGTCGAGACGGTCTTCGGCCGCCGCCTCTACCTGCCCGAGATCCGCTCGCGCAACGGCCAACGTCGCCAGTACGCCGAGCGCACCGCCATCAACGCGCCCATGCAGGGCACGGCGGCCGACATCATCAAGCGCGCGATGATCACCGTCGACGCCTGGCTGCGCACGGAGGCCATGCCCGCGCGGCTGATCATGCAGGTCCACGACGA
>SLKC01000133.1 GCA_007134775.1 Ectothiorhodospiraceae bacterium
AGAGCAATTCCCGTAGGTAATCGAGATTTTCCGGCAGGAGCATCTCGATGAAAAACACCCGCAGGCCCATCCCCCACGCGATCATTGTCAGCAGGGGGATCCACAGGTAGAGCCAGAGCGCCCACAGCAGCGCGGTCAGCGTGGCGTAGGCGATGCGCATGCGCGATGACTGTAGCTCGGGCTGGTTGATGATCGGGGGTTGCTCAGTCATGGTCGGCCATTTCCTGAATGCCGCGGTCGGGGCTTACCCAGCGCGCGCGGCGGCGCCCACGGATGATCGTTGCGGGGATTGCGGCGACGGTGGTCATCATTGCGATGAGCCAGAACGCGAGTGGATACCAGATCATCCAGTAGAACTTGCGCCCGAGGGCGTGCTCGTAGCGGCGGTCGATACGCATGCTCACAGCGAATTGCAATAGACAGACCATCCCCAGCATCACTCCGTGCCATTGCGGTGCCAGTGACGGCACGCGCAGTGGGGGCGGGAGTTCCACCACCAGGCCGACGAGGAAGAGCAGGATGAGCGCGGCCATGGTATAGGCCCAGACCACGCTGGCGGTGAACTCGAGTCCCACGCCCCAGAAGCGGCGAGAGCGCCAATGCAGCAAGTGCCGGCAGTAGCGCGCCATCACCTGCACCCCGCCGACTGCCCAGCGCAGGCGTTGCCGCCAGAGTCCGTGCAACGTCTCCGGTGCGAGGATCCAGCACAGGGCATTGGGCTCGTAGCGCACGTCCCAGTGGTCGAGTTGCAGCTTCCAGGAGATGTCGATGTCGTCGGTGACAACGTCGGTGGTCCAATAGCCTACGCGCTGCAATGCGGACTTGCGGAATGCGGCTACGACACCGGAGACGGTGAATACGCGCCCGTAGATGCGTTGGGCTCGCTTAATCAGCCCGATGATCGAGGAAAACTCGCCTACCTGGAGCTTGCCCAGCAGGGTCGAGCGGTTGCGGATGCGTGGGTTACCGGTGACGGCGCCCACGCGGGCGCCCGTGAGCAAGTGGTACACGAGCCACCGGGTCGCGCGCGGGTCGAGCAGGGCATCGCCATCGATGCAGACGAGGTATTCCCCGTGGGCGGCGAGCGCGCCGGTGCGCAACGCCATCGCCTTGCCTTCGTTGTGCTGGTGGTGGATGACGCGAAGGCGCGGGTGCTCGTCGAGCAGTTCTTCCAGGATCTGTGTGGTGGCGTCACTGGAGCCATCGTTGATGGCGATGATCTCGTAGCGAGAGTGCGGGTAGTCCTGCCTTGCCAGCCAGGCAATGGTCTCACGCAGGTTCCGAGCCTCGTTGTGGCAGGGAACCAGGATCGATACAAAGGGATGCTTGTGCAGTTGCGGCGGCAGTGACGGTCCATGTTCGTGATCAACGTCGCGTTCCCAGTGGAAGTAATAGTAGAGCCCGCCCAGTATCCACGCCCCGGCCATGAACAGCGGGTAGTAGAAGGCGAAGGCGAGCAGGGCGCCGATCACGCTGATCTCTGCGCTCATCACACATTCCTTTTGGCTGCGCCCCAGTGTAGGGGTAGCGCCGGTGAGGGGATCAAGCCCTTGCCGGTAGCGTCGCTACCGGCTGCCGGGCGGTGTTCGCTTCCAGGCCGATGCCGTCGAGCAGACGGCGGATCTCCTTGGCATTGAGGGTTTCGTGTTCGAGCAGGGCCTCGGCCAGGGTATCCAGCGCCTGGCGGTTGTCCTCCAGCGTGGTGCGGGCGTGCGCCTCGACTTCGCCGAGCAGCCGGCGTACCTCGCTGTCGATGAGCGCTGCGGTATCCTCGCTGTGCTCGCGACCGCGGGCAATCTCCTTGCCCAGGAAGACATGCTCTTCGCTTTGTGGAAACGCCACCGGCCCGACGCGCTCGCTCATGCCCCAGTGGGCGACCATGCGGCGGGCGAGCCGGGTCGCTTGCTCGAGGTCGTTCTCGGCGCCACTACTGACCTCGCCGAAGACGATCGACTCGGCCGCACGGCCACCGAACATCACCGCGAGGCGGTCGCGCAGATAGCTTTCGTTGAAGTTGTAGCGCTCCTCGTTCGGGAGTTGCGCGGTGATGCCGAGGCTGCGCCCCCGCGGCAGCACGCTGACCTTCTCCAGTGGATCCGCGTGCGGTAGCAGGTGGGCGAGTAGGGCGTGTCCGGCTTCGTGGCAGGCAACGGTTCGGCGATCCCGCTCGGATAGCATGCGCTCGCTCGCGGCACCGAGCATGATGCGGTCGCGGGCATCGTCGAAGCACGACTGGTCGATCGTATCGAGCTTGCGCCGGCCGGCGAGCAGGGCAGCCTCGTTGGCCAGGTTGGCGAGATCGGCGCCGGAGAAGCCGACCGTTCCCGCGGCGATGCGCTCGAGGTCGACATCGTCGGCGAGCGGCATTTTGCGTGTATGCACGGCGAGGATGGCCACGCGCGCCTGGCGATGCGGGACTTCCAGCGTAATCTTGCGGTCGAACCGGCCCGGTCGGAGCAGCGCCGGATCGAGAACATCCGGTCGGTTGGTGGCCGCCAGCACGACGACGGACTCGTGGCCCTCGAAACCATCCATCTCGGCGAGGATCTGATTGAGCGTCTGCTCGCGCTCGTCGTGGCCACCGCCCATGCCGGTGCCCCGCGAGCGGCCCACCGAGTCGAGTTCGTCGATGAAGATGACCGCCGGGGCGGCCTCCTTCGCCTGGCGGAAGAGGTCGCGCACGCGCGAGGCGCCGACGCCGACGAACATCTCGATGAACTCGGATGCGGAGATGGTGAAGAACGGCACGCCGGCCTCGCCGGCAATGGCGCGCGCCATCAGCGTCTTGCCCGTGCCTGGCGGGCCCATCATCAGCACGCCGCGCGGGATCGTCGCCCCGAGGCGCTGGAAATAGCCGGGGTGTTTGAGGAACTCGATGACTTCGGCGATCTCCTGCTTTGCCTGGTCGGCGCCCGCGACATCGTCGAGACGGGTCTTGCTGTCCTGGCGCTGCACGCGCTTGGCGCCCGATTTGCCGAAGCCGAGGGCGCCGCTGCCCGACATCGTGCGTTGCGCCATGCGATGCCAGAACCAGAACAGTAGCCCGAGCAGCAGGATCCACGGCAGTGCGCCGACCAGGATCTGCTGCCACCAGGCCGGATCGGCTGGCTCGGCGGTGATGTTGACATCGTGCTCAGCGAGCAGTGGGAGCAGCCGCTCGTCGACGAAATCGGGGCGGGTACTCTCGAAGATGCCGGGTTCGTCGACACCGTATTCGCTACGGCCCCGCGAGGAGAGCCTCCCGACGATTTCCTGGCCGCGCAGCGTGACCTCGTCGACATGGTCGCGCTCGACCGCGGTGAGCAGCTCGCTGTAGCGCAGCTCGAGGCGCTCGGGTTGCTGTACGACCTCCAGGTAGTACATCGCCAGGAGGATCCCGAGCGACAAGGCGATGAACAGCTGCCAGCGCTGCCCCTGACCATTCCCAAGCGGCGGCGGGTTCTCCTCCGACGGCGGCTGGCCCGGGCCGTCGTCCTTGTCCTGTTGTCTTTCGGGGTATTCGCTCATCGCGCCGCAGGCCGAAGGTTCCGACATGGATTGCTGACGGGGCACAGAATCGCTGGTTTCGGCGCCGCGGGCAAGCCGGACGGGGCGGCCGGCGGTGTGCGCGGCTGGCGTGTGCGCCCTCGGCATGCGAGGCTTGGGCCACGTCAGATACCGCAGCCGGGTTGTCGGCAGGGGAGCCACGGAAAATGAGCGAATCACGCATACGCGACAGTCTCGAGCGCCAGGCGCTGCTCGGGGATCTCGCCCATCCGCACCGCGAGTTGCTGGTCGCATCGGCGACCCTACGCACAGTGGGGGCGAATGAGGTCCTGTTCCGCTATGGCGATCCGGCACGCCATTTCTACTTGCTCTGTAGTGGTCGGGTGACGCTCGAAGTGCCCGCCATCCAGGGGCCGAATCTGGAGATTCAGAACCTTGGGGCGGGGGAGATCCTGGGGTGGTCGTGGTTGATCGCACCCTACACGTGGAGCTTCCAGGCGCGGGTCGAAGAGGAGGTGGAACTGATCGAGTTCGACGGCGAGGCCATTCGCGAGCGTTGTGACGTGGATCACGATTTCGGCTACGCCATCCTCTCGCGCTTCGCCTCGCTGATGTCGCAGCGCCTCGAGGCGGCCCGGCTCGAGATGATGCGGCAGTGGGACCCGCCCGGCTTCGCCTGACGATCCGCACATGACGCGACTTCGCTGTCGGCGATTTCCGGCAGCGTCGTTCGGCTCTGCGAAACCGTTGCTGGGGGCGTGAATGAGCGTAGGCGCAGGAGACCGGGCGGGTGCGGCTCCGGGGACAATCGGTGAATGGATCACTTCTGCAAGCGTCGAGGCGGACGCAACCGCGGTGATCGAATTCGACCGTTCGCAGATGCGGACCCATACGCGCGCCGCGCTGTTCGAACGGGCGGGCCGACTCGCCGCGGGGCTGCTCGACGCGGGCCTGGAGCGCGGCGACCGGGTCGTCGTCATGGCGCCGAACAGCGCCGACTGGCTCGTGGCGATGCTCGGCATCGTGCAGTGCGGGGGCGTCGTGGTGCCGGTCGACACCCAGATGCCGGCGGAGGATCTCGCCCACACCCTCGCTGATGCCCGACCGCGCTGGATCTTCACCACAGCGGCATTGTATGCGCGGTTGCCGGACACGGGTGGGGCCGAGGTGCGCCTGTTCCACGACGGGGATGGCGAGGCCGCTGCGTGGACGGACCTCTTTGCCGAGCGCAGCACGGCGTCGGGCGCCGGCGCCGACGATATCGCCGCGATCTTCTATACCTCGGGGACGACGGGACCGCCCAAGGGCGTGCCGCTCACGCACGCCAATCTCGTGAGCAATGTGCAGGCACTGGCCAGCCTCGACTTGGCCGATGCGAACGACCGGATCCTGGTGCCGGTGCCGTTCCACCACGTCTATCCCTTCTCGATCGGCCTGCTCACGCCGCTCGCCCTGGGGGCGCCGATCGTGATCCCCTTTTCGCTGGTCGGTCCGCAGATCGTGCGCGCGTTGCACGCGGGCGAGGCGACGATCCTGCTTGGCGTACCGCGGCTGTATGAGGCCATCTGGCAGGCACTGCAGGAACGCGTGCGGCAGCGTGGGGTGGTCGCGCGAGCGGTGTTCTCCGGGCTGTTGAAGTTGTCCATGGTGCTTCGGTCCCGTTTCGACTGGCGGCTGGGCCGGCGCCTGTTCCGGGGCCTGCATCGGCGCATGGCCCCGGGCCTGCGCTTCGTCGTCTCCGGCGGCGCGGCGCTCGATCCGGTGCTGGCCCGGCGGCTGCAGGCGTTGGGCTGGGAGGTGGGCACCGGCTATGGCCTCAGCGAGACCTCGCCGATCGTGACCTTCAATCCCCCTGACCGGATTCGGTTGGCCAGCGCGGGCATGCCCCTGCCGGGTGTCGAGGTCGCCATCGATAGTGACGAGGGCCCGGGCGAAGTCCTTGTGCGGGGGCCGAACGTCTTCTCCGGCTATCGCAATCTGCCGGAGAAGACGGCGGAGGTTCTGAGCGCGGATGGCTGGTTCCGCACGGGTGATCTCGGCGAGATGGATGGCGATGGCTACCTCTACCTGCATGGGCGCGTCTCGGCCGTGATCGTCACGCCCGCGGGCGAGAACGTCGATCCGGAGCGGGTCGAGGCCGCGCTGGAGGGGGCTGCGGAGATCCACGAGGCCGGTGTGATCGAGCATGACGGGCGGCTCGCGGCGGCGGTCGTGCCCTCGGCCCAATGTCTGCGCGAAGTGCGCGAGGCGGAGCTGGAGACGCGAGTGCGCCAGGCCGTCGATGGCGCCGCCGCTGGACTGCCGAGCCACCATCGACCCGAAGTGGTCCGGGTCGCGCTCGACCCGCTGCCGCGGACGCGCCTCGGCAAGCTGCGACGGCACAAGCTCGTCGAGCGTTTGCGCGAGCTGGCGAGCGATCATGGGGCCGCGCAGGCGCGGGCGCAGCCGCTGGCCCCGGAGGAAATGGCCCCGGAAGATCAACAACTGCTCTCTGATCCGGTGGTCGAGCGCACGTGGGAATATCTTGCCGAGCGTTTTCACGATCACCGACTGACCCCGGACAGCCATCTGGCACTCGATCTTGAGGTCGACTCCCTGGCCTGGGTCGATCTGACGCTCGCGCTGCGCGATCGCGCCGGCATCGAGTTCGATGAGGCGGTGCTGGCGCGGGTGGAGACGGTGCGTGACCTGCTACGCGAGGCCGCGGGTGCGAGCGAGGCACAAGCGGGTACGGGGGATGCTACGGCGGCGTTCGCCGAACCGGAGAAGATGCTGCGGCCGGAACAACTCGCGTGGCTGCAACCGCAACGTCCATGGGAGCGTGCGGCCGGGTATTGCCTGCTCGGGCTCCTGCGATTCCTCACGCACTTGCTGGTGCGCGTCGAGGTGCAGGGGCGCATCCCGGCCGATCGCCCCTGTCTGATCGCGCCGCGCCACCTGAGCCTGATCGATCCCTTTGTTTTGCTGCGTGCGTTGAAGACGAGTGATCTGCCGGGCGTGTACTGGGCGGGCGCGACCGTCTGGCTCTTCCGCTGGGCGCCAGCGCGCTGGTTCAGCCGCGCGACCCAGATCCTGCCCGTGGACAATCGTAGCGGCCCCCGCAGCAGCATTGCCCTGGGCGTGGCCTGCCTGCGCCGGGGCTTCGCGCTGGTCTGGTTCCCGGAAGGGCAGCGTTCGCCGGACGCCAGCCTGCTGCCCGTGCGCCGCGGAGTCGGCCGCCTGCTGCGGGCCGAGCCGGTGCCCGTGGTGCCTGTCTGGATCGAAGGGACCTACGAGGTCTTGCCGATGGGCAAGTGGCTCCCCCGCCCGGGGCGGGTGCGCATCATCATCGGCGAGTCCCTGCCGGCGGAGCGCTTGGCCGATGATCCGGATGCCATTGCCGAACAGGTGCAGGAGGCCCTGGCGGCGCTGGAGTCGTCGGCCCGCCGCGGCTAGCCCGGAACGCTCACCGATGCGCGCAGCGGGGCCGCGGCCGTGAAGCGGTGAAATGCCCGGGCTAGATCTCCACGCTGTCGCCCATGCGCGGGATGCGGACGTCGGCGTCGATCTGCTCTTCCAGGGCGCTCTGCAGGGCCTCCTGTTTGGCACGCTCGCCGTGCACGAGGTAGAACACGGGGCGGTCCTCGAAGGCCGCGGCCCAGCCCACGAGTTCGGATTGGCCGGCATGGGCGGAGAGCCCGCCGAGCGTGTGCACCGTGGCACGCACGGGCAGGGCCTCACCGAACAGGGTGATCTCGTCGGCGCCGTCGACCAGTTGGCGGCCCCGGGTGCCGCTGGCCTGGAACCCGGAGATGATGAGGTGGCAGTTGCGCCGTCCGACGTTGTAACGCAGGTGGTGCAAGATGCGCCCGCCTTCGCACATGCCGCTGCCCGCGATGATGATCGCCCCGCCGGAGAGGCGGTTGATCTGCATCGACTCTTCAGGTGTGCGGGTGATGCGCAATGGGGGGAGCCACTGCGTGTAGTCATCGGACGCGGCTTCGCGCAACGTACGCAAGTCGCTCTCATTGAGCTGGCGGTAGAGACGTGCGTAGAGCTCGCTCACCTCGATCCCCATGGGGGCATCGAGGAAGATGCGCTGCTGCGGCAGCCGGTTGTCGTAGTAGAGCAGGGCGAGGTGGTAGAGCAGCGCCTGTGTACGCCCGACGGCGAAGGCCGGGATGAGCACGTTGCCGCCATCGTCGCTGGCCGTTTCCAGGATGCCGGCGAGCTCCTCGATCGTCTCGTCGAGGGGGCGGTGGTCGCGGTCGCCATAGGTGCTCTCGAGCAGCACGGCGTCGGCGTTGTGTACGCGTTGTGGCGCATTCATCAGTGCCGAGGTGGGATTGCCCAGGTCGCCGGAGAAGACCAGCCGGCGCCGCCGGCCGGCTGATTGCAGGTTGAACTCGACGATGGCCGAGCCGAGGATGTGCCCGGCATCGCGGAACACGATCGTGGCGTCCGAAGTGATCCGCCGCGGCTCGCCGTAGGCAAGCGGCTCGCAGCGGTCGAGCGTGGCGATGACATCGTCGAGGTCGAACAGGGGCTCGAGGGGTGACTTGCGTCGCTTCTCGCGCCAGGCGTTCTCCGCCTCAAGCTCGCGTTCCATGACGAAGGCGGCGTCGCGCAGCATGATCTCGAGCAGCTCCGCCGTCGCTGGTGTGCAGTGAATCGGCCCACGATAGCCGGCGCGGATCAGGCGCGGGAGCAACCCGCAGTGGTCGAGGTGGGCGTGCGAGAGCACGACGGCATCGACACGACGGGCGAGGTCGCTCAGTGGTGCGCGATTGCGTTCGTCGGCATCGTGCCCGCCCTGCAGCAAGCCGCACTCCAACAACAGGGTGCTGTTGTCGGGCTCGATGAGATAGCGCGAGCCGGTCACTTCGCCGGTCGCACCGAGAAATGTCAGCTTGGCCATGAATCCATCCCGGGGCGCGATACGCGCGACAGGGTAGCCGATCACGCCGGTCTCGTGTGGCGGCGTGATCGGGCTGTTCGACAACCGGCTTCTACCGCATCCCTGCCTTATTCGTCGTCGATCGCGATCACCGCGAGGCAGTCTCCGGGTCGCGCCAGGCCGGGATAGTGGCGGCCGATGAGTTCACCGCTGCGGTGGGCGAAGTAGAGACTGGGCGGGATTTCCGTCTTCTCGATGGAGTGGATGCGACCGAGGAGCTGGCCCTCTTCGACGCTGTCGCCCAGATTGACGACCATTTCGAACAGCCCGGTTTCATCCGAGATGGTGTAGGACTTGCCATCCGGGGTCGCCATCATGCGCGTCGGTGGCACTTCCTCCTTTTCGAAGTCCATCGGTTCGCCGTGGTAGATGCCGAAGTGGCGCAACACGTTGATGATTCCGCGTTCGGCAATGGCCACGGTCTGCGGTGTGACCGTGCCGCCGCCGCCGAGCTCGGTAAAGATGAACGGCTTGCCGGTGTCTTCGACGACGCCGTCGAACATGCCTTCCGTGTCGAGCTCCTCGATCACCAGGCTGATCGGCGCAGCAAAGGCGTGCATCATCGCCTTCGTCTGCTCGAACTGGTCCGGGTCCTCGAGATAGTGCATCGCCGCAAACGGCGTGAAGGTCAGGGTCTTGCCCCCGGAGTGGATGTCGACCACGGCGTCGGCCTCGGGCAGGAGCCGGGTCGAGACGTAGTGGCAGATCATCTTCGTGACCGAGCCGGTACGCTTGCCCGGGAAGGACCGGTTCATGTTGACCCCGTCGATGGGCGAGACGCGGGTCCCGGCCTGCACTGCGGGCGGATTCAGGGCCGGGATGATGATAGCGGAGCCGCGGAAGTCGTCGGCCTCGAGTGCCGTCGCGAGCTTGCGCAGGGCGATCGGCCCCTCATATTCATCGCCATGGTTGCCGCCCGTGAACAGGACACAGGGGCCTTCGCCATTGCGAATCAGGGTGATCGGGACCCGGACCGCCCCCCAGGCGGAATCGTCGGAGGAGTAGGGCACACTGAGATAGCCGTGCTGCTTGCCGTCGGCCTCCCAGTCCATGCTCGTGAGGATGACACGTGGTGGCATCTCCTTGGCGATGAAGCCCGTACTGTGATTGCTGCGTTCAACGGTCATGACCAGGCCCTTTCACTCGACATTTCCCCGGAGATGGACCGTGCGGGAGCACGGTCACGGCGAGGCCCGAGCGTACCGATTTGTGACCGCTGCTGCCACCACCGACTGCTAGGCGGCAAGGGGGGCGCGCGGCGCTCAGGCCTCTTCGTGGCACGGCGAGCGTTCCATGGCACCCGGCGTGTACCAGGTGAAGTCGTAGGCATCACGGTGGGCGTGATCGGGGGCACCGTCGGGCGTGCGCTTGAGGCCCGCGGCCGGGATGAGTCCGATGGCAACCACGGTCACGTCACCGTGCTGGGCGTCGATGTAGTGGGGGATCCCGTAGTCTCGTCGCACGTGTTCGTTGCCCGCGATCACCACGGCTTGTTCGCCGGCGGCGTAGGCGGCCAGTAGGGCGTGGGCCAGTGAGGCATCCCGCAGGCGCTGCGCGGCGACCATCCGGTCGATGGGCAGGTGGTCGCCGAGTTCGCAGTGTGCCGCCTCGAGACGCGCCACGAGGCGATCCCGATCCGCTTCCGGAAGGTCCCTGTCCAGCCCCAGTTCCGCGCGTTGTGGGTCGCTCAGGGCGTCGAGGCCGTTGTGGACCACCTCCTGGAACAGGTCGCGGTCGGGCGCCCCGGCATGCAGGCGCGCGTCCACGGCGAGGGCGGCTGCGGCAATGGGCTGGTAGATCGACCAGTCGGGCCAGCCGCGCTCCTCCCAGGCGAGAGCGGGGCCGAGTTCGGAGGGGTCCGGGTCGTCCGCGAATTGCCAGTCATCGAGGGCGTCCTGCTGCTGCGGGCCGATCATCTCGAAGATCAACCCGGCCCGGCGGTCGCCCTCGGCGCTCCACTGCAACATCTTCGCCTGCAATTCGTGGTGGCGGGGCTGGTCATGGATCTCGCCCAGTAGCACGATGTCGGCGGCGACAATCGCCTCACGCAGGTGCTGCTCATCGACGAAGGTGGCGGCCGCGCTTGACCAGATCCGGTCGATGAGTTCGTCGTCGGCCTGCACGGTTGGCGCCAGCACGACGGCGAGGGTCGCCGGGAGCAGCAGCCGGATTAGGAAGTGTCGCATGGAGCGAATACTGCATCGCTACGGTGGCCGCGTAAATCGTCGGCGATTGCGTAGAGTACAGCGGATCGGCGCGTGATGCGCCTGGCGGCGCCGGTGGCCCGGGGAACCCTCGCGTCGCATGACAGTCTGTTAATCGCGGCCGGGTTGCAATCGCGTGATGCAATCATTTACAAACGGCCGCTTGTGGCGCCCCCGCCTCGTGACCCAGGCCCGCGAAGACCATGCTCGTTACTGAGGCTCTGACCAAACGCTTTGCGACGCTCACCGCCGTGCAGGATCTCACGCTGCGGGTCGAGCCGGGCGAGGTCCTCGGCTTTCTGGGCCCCAATGGCGCCGGCAAGTCGACGACGATGAAGATGATCACGGGCTTCCTCGCGCCCACCAGCGGTACGGCGAATGTCTGTGGCCACGACGTCATACGCGAGCCGGCCGCGGCGCGACGCAAGCTGGGCTATCTCCCCGAGGGCGCGCCGGCCTGGGGTGAGATGGTGCCGGCCGCCTTCCTGCGCTTCATGGCCGATATCCGCGGCGTCAAGGGGGCCGAGCGCGCCCGCCGGATCGATGCAGTCGTCGATCAGCTCCAGCTCGCCAGTGTGCTCCAGCAGCCGATCGCGACGCTCTCCAAGGGGTTCAAGCGCCGGGTCGGCCTCGCCCAGGCGCTGCTGCACGATCCACCCGTGCTGATCATGGATGAGCCCACCGATGGGCTCGATCCGAACCAGAAGCACCATGTCCGCTCCCTGATTCGCGAGATCGCCGCCGAAAAGACCATCGTGATCTCGACGCATATCCTCGAAGAGGTCGAATCGGTGTGTACGCGCGCGGTCATTATCAGCGGTGGCCACCTGCTGGCCGATGATACGCCGGCGGGCCTGCTCACGCGCTCGCGCTATCGCGATGCGGTCCAGGTCACCCTGCGCGAACCCGACACAAGCGCGCGTGAGGCGCTCGCCGCACTGCCCGGCGTGCGCGATGTCGAGATCGCGGCGGATGGCCAGACGTTGACCGTGCTCGGCGAGGACGGCCTGGCGACGGCGACACGCGTGCGCGAACTCTGCAGCGAGCGCGGCTGGCGCGTGGAGGCCCTGCGCGCGGAGGGCGGGCGCCTCGATGACGTCTTCCGTGACATCACCCGGAGCGAGGCGGCATGAGCGGTATCCTGGCGATCTTTCGGCGCGAACTCGCCGGCTACTTTGTCACCCCCGTCGCTTACGTCTTCCTCGTGATCTTCGTCGCGCTCATCGGGGCACTGACCTTCTATGTCGGCGGCTTCTATGAGCAGCGCCAGGCCGATCTGGGGAGTTTCTTCGGACTGCATCCCTGGCTCTACGCCTTCTTCATACCAGCACTGGCGATGCGCCTGTGGGCGGAGGAGCGCGACACGGGCACGATCGAGCTGCTGCTGACGCTGCCGATTTCCACCACACAGGCCGTGATCGGCAAATTCCTCGCCGCCTGGGCATTCACGGTGGTCGCGCTGGCGCTGACGGCGCCGATGTGGTGGACGGTTAACTACCTGGGCAATCCCGATAACGGCGTCATTGCGGCAGCGTATATCGGCAGCGCGCTCATGGCGGGGGGCTTTCTCGCGATCGGCAGCTTTGTCTCGGCGCTCACCCGCAGCCAGGTAATCGCCTTCATTGTCGGCTTCCTGATCTGCTTCGTGCTGCTGATGGCCGGCTATCCGCTGGTGCTCGATGTCTTCACGGGCTGGGCCCCGCGTGTGGTGGTTGAAGGCGTCGAGGCGATGTCGTTCCTGACTCGATTCGAGTCGATCAGTCGCGGAGTCATCGATCTGCGCGATCTCATCTATTTCTCGGGGATGATGGCGTTCTTTCTGTTCGCGAACGTCTCCATCATCGAGATGAAGAAGGCGGAGTAGCCCGTATGTCGTCGCGCGGCCTGCAATCGCTTCTGGGTATCGGCCTTGCCGGCGTGCTCTTTGTCGCCATTGTGTTGCTTTCGAACACGCTGCTGCAGGGCTTCCGCATCGACCTCACCTCGGACCGGCTCTACAGCATCTCCGACGAGACCCAGCAAGTCCTCGCCGGCATCGATGAACCGATCACGCTGACGTTCTATTTCTCCCATGACGAATCCGAGGGCGTTCCCTACGTACGCGAATATGCGCGGCGCGTCAGCGAATTGCTCGAATCGTATGAAGCGCGCTCCACCGGGCGCATCCGTGTGCGCCAGGTCGACCCGCGCCCATTGAGCGAGGCGCGCGAGCGCGCGGAACAGCACGAACTGCAGCCGGTGCCGGCGGGTGATGGCAAGGAGATCTTTCTCGGGCTCTCCGGTACCAACCAGGTCGGCGATTCCGAGGTCATCGAGTTCTTCGAGCCCGAGCGGGAGCGCTTCCTCGAATATGACCTGACGCGGTTGATCTGGTCGCTGAAGAACCCCGACCCACCGCGGATCGGCCTGCTCAGTGGGTTGGAGATGACCGAGAGCATGGATCCGACCACGGGCGAGCGGCATCCGCAGTGGGCGGTGCTCGACCGGATCGAGGACATCGCGGAGATCGAGCCACTGCGCCATCCGCAAGACGAGATCGATGAGGATCTCGATGCGTTACTCGTTGCCCATCCCGAGGGGTACGACGACCGCACGTTCTACGCCATCGATCAGTACCTGATGCGCGGTGGTCGAGTACTGATGTTCGCCGACCCCGTCGTGGACGCGCAATCGGGCATGCGCGAGGAAGAGGGCCAGCTCGTCGAACGGATCAGCAGCTCGGATCCAGGCCCGCTGCTCTCCGGCTGGGGGATCGAGCTGGATCTGGGGCAGGCGCTCGCCGATCCGCGCAGCGGCATGGTCGTGCAGACCCAGGAGGGTGGGCGCGATGTCCATCCCGGACTGATGCGGATCCAGCGTGACGGCATGGAGCGCGATGACCCGATCACCGCAATGATCGAACAGGTCGTCGTTGCCTCCCCCGGGTCGATCGGCGTGACCGACGACGGGCCGCAGATGCAGCCCCTGTTGCGTAGCGCGGAGTCGGCTGGGCGGGTCGCGCGCGAGTACTTCGTCGGGTTCGAGTCCCCCTGGGAGATCACCCGCGGCCTGCAGCCGGACGGCGAGCGCCATGTCATCGGCGCCCGCTTCGGGGGGGCGATCCGCTCGGCCTACCCCGAGGGTACGCCCGAAGAGGCCGAGGTCGATCCGGCGGCGCACAGGGACTCGGGGGACGGTGGCGAACTGGTGCTGTTCGCGGATGCCGATCTGTTGACCGATCAGACCTGGATCCGGGCCCAGCGGGGGCGCAGCGGACCGGTACGCACCCCCTTCGCCGGCAATGGCGACATGATCGCCAACGCGGTCGAACAGCTCGTTGGCGGTGAACTCCTCGGCGGGATCCGGGCACGTGGGACGTCGGCAAGGCCGTTTACGCGCGTGCAGGCACTTGAGCGCGAAGCGGTGGAACGCCACCGCGAGACCCAACGTGAGCTGCAGACCGAACTCCAGGAGACCGAAGAACGCGTCGAGTCGCTGCGCGCGGGCGGGGAGGATGCGGTCGGTGGTGCCATCCTCTCGGACGAGCAGCGTGCGCAACTCGAGGAGGCGCGCGAGCGCCGCGGCGAACTCCGTGCTGAGCTGCGTCGTGTCGAGCAACGCCTGGATGCCGAGATCGATGCCCTCGGCGCGCGCCTGAAGTTCCTCAATATCGTCGCGGTGCCGCTGCTAGTGGCAGTCGGCGCCAGTGGTGTCTTCCTTGTCCGTCGCCGCCGCCAGCGGCGCCATCAGCAGCGCGCGACATGAGCCCGCGGGCGCTGTTGATCCTCGGTGTGCTCGCGCTGGCCGCGGTGGTGGGCGTCTGGCTGACGCACGGCGACCGCGAGGATCCGCCGGCGGTCACGGGGAATCCACTGGTGCCGGGCCTGCTCGATGAGCTCAATGAGGTCTCCGCCGTGACCATCCGCCGCGCGGGCGGTGAGGTCGTGGCACGCCTCGAGCGTGAAGCCGAGGGCGATTGGCGGGTTCGCAACCGGTGGGACTATCCGGCCGATCACGGTCTGTTGCGGGGCATGTTGATCGCACTGGGTGAAGCGCGTCGCGCCGAGGGGCGAACGAGCAATCCCGAGCATTGGCAACGCCTCGGCGTCGAGGAAATCGACGACGCCGACGCGACGGGCATGGAGGTCGAGCTCGAAGGGGACGGCCTCTCCCATCGGGTGATCATCGGACGCCAGGCTGGGGCCGGGGAGGGCACATTCGCGCGCCTCGCCGACAGCGATGCCTCATGGCTGATCGACCAGCGGATCGATCGTTACCACGCGATCGGCGACTGGCTCGACTCGCGCGTGGTCGACATCCCCGTGGACGACGTCGTGGCGGTCGACCTCGAACCGGAGGCGGGGGGATCGGTGTCGGTCCGACCCGAGCCGGAGTCCGTCGCGGGCTTCGAGCTTGTCGGTGTCCCTGCTGATGCCGAGCTGTTGACGCCGACCATCGCGCGCTCGCTCGTCCGCGTGGTGACCGAGCTCGAATTCATCGACGTGCGGCCACGCAGCGATGCCGAACCGCTGGAACCGGTCGGCGTTGCGCGCTACGAGGCGCGCGATGGGTTCGTGCTCTACATCCATAGCTATACGCTACCGGAAGACGGCAACGCGGGGGCCGTGCGCTTCGAGGCGGAGGCAACCGAGGATGCCGACGAGGCCGTGCGCGAGCGCGCCGCCACGCTCACCCGGCAATGGCAGGGGTGGGTCTACCGCTTGCCGGAGCACAAGTACGTCAACGCGACGCAGACGCTGGACGGCGTCGTCGTGGACAGTACAACGCCATAGCGAGTGGCGATCGGACGGCCGTGAGGGGATGCCGGCAGGAGTGGCCGGGCTGCGAGCGGATGCGTAGCATGCGGACATGGAAAGCCGATACATGATTCGTACGCCGCTCGCGGCAGCCGCACTGCTGTTCGCAGTCATCCTACCCGTGGTGGTCGCGCTGCGGATCGCTCCGCCGCCGGAACCGACGCCCGGCGCCGAGGATCTCCCCGATTTCACGGCCATCGCGGAGCCCCGCGAACGGCGTGACCGCTTCGTCGCGTACATGGAGCCCGTCGTCGACGCCGCCCAGGCCGAAGTGCGCGAACAGCGTCAGCGCCTTGCCACGATCGCGCAGCGTTGGCGCGACGACGGACTCCTCCTGCGGCGGGACGAGCGCTGGCTCGCGCAGGCGGCACGGCGCTACCGCGTCGACGGCGACGGTGACGATATCGATGGCTTGCTGGAGCGCCTTGAGCGCCGTATCGACACCGTGCCGCGCGGGCTCGCCGTCGCCCAAGCCGGCATCGAATCCGGTTGGGGGCAGTCGCGGTTTGCCCGCGAGGGCAACAACCTCTTCGGTGAATGGTGCTTCGAGCCCGGATGCGGCATGGTGCCGGCGCAGCGCCCGGATTCCGCGCAGCATGAAGTGCGCACCTTCGCCACGGTGCAAGCTGCCATGCGCAGCTACCTCAATAACCTCAACAGTCACCGCGCCTATGGTGAGTTGCGGGATCTGCGCGCCGAGGCCCGTGCGCAGGGGCGTGAACCGGGGGCGGAGGAGCTGGCGGCGGGCCTGCGCGACTATTCGCAACGGGGCGAGGCGTATGTCCATGAAGTGCGGGTGGTCATCCGCGGCCTCCAGAGCGACTGACCCCGGATCTCGATGGACGGCATGCGTTGCGGCCGCTCAGGGCCATGGCGCCATCTGAGCACGGTCGTTACTGGTACAGTTTCCAGCGGCTGATGCCGCGCGCGGACAACCGCTGGTACAAAGGAGTGAGGCATTGTTCAGAGATTGGCTCCGACCCCTGCAGCCACTGTGGCGGCTCTTTCTCAGCGGCCTGGCAGCGGTGCTGCCGCTGGCGATCACGATCTACCTTGTGGTCTGGCTCGGTTCGGCGGCTGAGGCGCTATTCGGGCGGATCGTGCGCGGGCTCTTCCCCGACTGGATCTACTTCCCCGGTCTCGGCATCCTCTGTGCGATCGGCGCGATTCTGCTGATCGGGCTGTTCGTACGCCAGTGGGCCTTCAAGCGGCTGTGGCAGTTCGGTGAGGACCTGATCCACCGCATCCCCCTGATCAACACGCTCTACCGAGGGATCCGCGACATCCTCGAGTTCGTCTCGCGCTCGAACCGGCGAGAGGATCTGCAGCGGGTGGTGCTTGTTGAACTCTACCCGGGCATCCAGACGATGGGGTTTGTCACCGACGAGTCGGTGATCGAGGTGCTGCCCGAACTGCGCGAGGCCGAAGGCGTCGATACAGATACCGAGCTCATCTCGGTCTACATGCCGATGTCGTACCAGATCGGCGGCTACACGATCTACCTGCCGCGCGATCGGGTCCGGCCGATCGATATCAGCGTCGAGGACGCCCTGCGGGTGATCCTCACGGCCGGCGTCAACCGGCCGCAGCGCTCCCGGAGGAAGTGAGCACGAGATCAGCCGCAGCGGTCGGGCGCGACACCGCGCCCGACCGGCCTCACACGTGGAAGCTCGGCCCCGTCGCGGGCAGTTCGCCGCGCTCCTCCTGGAGCTGGGCGTCGGTGACCGCGATCGCCGTCATGTTGACGATGCCGCGCGCGGTGACCGAGGGCGTTAGCACGTGGGCAGGCTTGTCCACGCCGAGCAGCATCGGGCCCACGGAGAGGCTGTCGGTGACCTGCTTGACCAGATTGTAGGCGATGTTCGCGGCGTCGAGATTCGGCATCAGCAGCAGGTTGGCCGAGCCCTGCAGCACCGAGTCGGGCAGCAGGCGTTCGCGGATCTCGGGCTCGAGTGCGGCGTCGGCCTGCATCTCGCCATCGACCTCCAGCTCCGGGTAGTCGCGCCGCAGGATGGCGACGGCCTCGCGCACGCGCTGCGCCGAGGGCGCATCGGAGGTGCCGAAGTTCGAATGCGACACCATCGCGATGTGCGGTTCGATGCCGAAGCGGCGCACCGATTGCGCCGCGAGCACTGCCATCTCGGCGAGCTCCTCGGCCGAGGGACGGGCATCGACGTGGGTATCGGCGAGGAACAGCGTCCCGGTGGGCAGGATCAGCATGGTCAGCCCGGAGAGGCTGCGTACGCGCTCGCGGCGACCGAGGATGTCCTCGATGTGGCGGACGTGGTCCTGGAAGATGCCGGTATAGCCACAGATCATCGCATCCGCCTCACCGCGCTTGACCATGAGCGCGCCGATCACCGTGGTGTCCGTGCGCACCGTGGTCTTCGCCGTGTCAGGGGAGACGCCCTTGCGCCCCATGAGCTGTTGATAGAGCGTCCAGTACTCGCGATAGCGCGGATCGTCCTCCGGGTCGCAGAGCTCGAAATCGCGGTCCATCTTCAGGCGCAGATCGAGGCGGCGAATGCGCCGGCGCACGACCTCGCGCCGGCCAATGATGACGGGCCGGGCCAGGCCATCGTCGACCACGACCTGGATCGCGCGCAGCACGCGCTCCTCCTCGCCCTCGGCGTAGACCACGCGCTTGGGGTTGAGCAGCGCCTTGTCGAAGACCGGCTTCATCGTCATCGTCGAGCGATAGACGAAGTTCTTCAGGCTTTGCTCGTAGGCGTCGAAGTCGCGGATCGGGCGGGCGGCGACGTCCGATTCCATCGCGGCGCGCGCCACCGCGGGCGCGATCTCCAGGATCAGCCGGGGGTCGAACGGCTTCGGGATCAGATGGTCACGGCCGAACGACAGCGACTGGTCCTGGTAGGCACTGGCGACGATCTCGGTCGCCTCCTTGCGCGCCAGGCGTGCGATCGCCCGGGCGCAGGCCACCTTCATCGCTTCGTTGATCGTCGTGGCGCCGCAATCCAGCGCGCCGCGGAAGATGAAGGGGAAGCAGAGGACGTTGTTGACCTGGTTGGGATAGTCCGAGCGCCCGGTGGCGATGATGGCGTCCTCGCGCGCGGCGCGCGCCTCCTCGGGCCAGATCTCCGGGATCGGATTCGCCAGCGCGAAGATCAGTGGGTCGCGCGCCATGCGCTTGACCTCTTTGCCCGTGATCACGCCGGGCACTGAGAGGCCGAGGAAGACATCGGCGCCGCGAATGGCTTCCTCGAGGGTCCGGTTGACCGTCTTGCGCGCGTAGGCGGCCTTGTACGGGTCGAGATCGGTGCGCCCGGTATGGACGACGCCCGTGGCATCGCAGACGGTGATGTTATCGCGCGGCAGGCCGATGGACTGCAGCATGTCGAGGCAGGCGATGGCGGCCGCACCCGCACCGGAGCACACGACCCGGAGATCGGCGATCTCCTTCTCGACGATCTCCGCGGCATTGAGCACGCCCGCGGCGACGCAGATCGCCGTGCCGTGCTGGTCGTCGTGAAAGACCGGGATCGACATGCGCTCGCGCAGCCGTCGCTCGACTTCAAAACACTCCGGCGCCTTGATGTCCTCGAGATTGATCCCGCCGAAGGTGGGCTCCAGTGCGGCTACGGCATCGCAGAAGCGGTCGACATCGGTCTCGTCGAGTTCGATGTCGAAGACGTTGATATTGGAGAAGGCCTTGAACAGCACCGCTTTGCCTTCCATGACCGGCTTCGAGGCGAGCGCGCCGATATTGCCCAGGCCCAGCACCGCGGTGCCGTTACTGACCACCCCGACGAGGTTGGCGCGGCCGGTGACCGTGGAGGCCTCGAGCGGGTCGTCGACGATGCTGCGGCAGGCGGCGGCGACGCCGGGGGAGTAGGCGAGGCTGAGGTCGCGCTGGTTCGCCAGCGGCTTGGTTGCATGGACCGCCAGCTTGCCGGGCGGGTCCATGCGGTGGTAGATGAGCGCTTGTTTGTCGAATTCTTCGCGGTCGCTATCACTCATGGAGGCGGGGGTCCCCGGTAGCGCGGATCAAGGCGCCAAACTAGCACGAATCGCCGTTGCGCCTGTAGCTGTCATGGCTCGGCATGACCGCCTCAGGCATCGCCCCACTGCCGGGCGGGGCCGGCGAAGAACTCATCGGCGCCGCCGACGAACTCGCCGGCAACGAAGACCTGCGGCAGCAGCCCCCAGCCGGTCCAGTCGCGCAGATGGTGGAAGCGCTGGCGCTGCGCCGGCGAGCCCATGCCCATGGTGACGATGCGGTGGTCGACGCCGTGGCGCTGCAGCCAGGCCTGCAGGCTGCGGATGTCGGTGAGGTTGGAGACGAAGACGACGACCTCGGCGGATTCCAGATCGGCGACGAGGTTGGCGGGGGCGTCGGGGTCGGTGCTGCGCACGGTATCGCTCATGCAGAGAACTCCTTGATCTGCTCAAAGGCGGCCAGCGCCGCCTTGCGGCTCGCGCCGAGATCGATGACCGGGTGCGGATAGTCGCGGCCCAGCGTCACACCGGCCGCCGCGAGCCGGCTCACAGGCGCCTGCCACGGGGCGTGGATGTCGCGCGACTCGAGTGCGGCCAGCTCGGGCACCCAGCGCCGCACGTAGGCGCCATCCGGGTCGAAGCGCTCGCCCTGGCGCACGGGGTTGAAGATGCGGAAGTAGGGCGCGGCGTCGGCGCCGCAGCCGCCGGCCCACTGCCAGCCCAGCGTATTGCTGGCCAGATCGGCATCGACCAGTGTATTCCAGAACCAGCGCGCACCGAGGGTCCAGTTCAGCCGCAGATTCTTGGTCAGGAACGAGGCGACCACCATGCGCACGCGGTTGTGCATCCAGCCGTGGTGCCAGAGCTGGCGCATGCCGGCATCGACCAGCGGTATGCCGGTACGCCCGGCACGCCAGGCGGCAAGCCCCTCAGCGGCTTCAGCGTCGGTGTCCGGATCGCGCCAGGGGAACGCTTCGAAGCGTGCGTTCAGCGGTCGCGCCGGGGTGTCGGGAAAGTGATAGAGCAGATGATGGGCGAACTCGCGCCAGCCGATCTCGCTGAGGTAGGTCTGCGCGCTGTCGCTGTCGGCGCTCGCGCTCGCATGCACCGCGGCGACCACCTGGCGCGGGCCGATCTCGCCGAAGTGCAGGTGCGGCGACAGCGCCGAGGTGCCGTCGACGGCGGGCCGGTCGCGGTGGCTGCCGTAGCCGGTGAGGATGCGCTCGGCGAAGTGGCGGAGCCGGGCAAGCGCGCCGGCCTCGCCGGGCGTCCAGGTCGCTTCCAGGCCGGCGTCCCAGCGGATGCGGGGCAGCAGCGCCAGGTCGTCGATACGCTCGCTGGCCAAGCCCTGCGGCAGCCCGGGGATGTGCGTCGGCGCCGGTCGCGCGCGGTCATCGAGGCCCGCGCGTGCGATATTGCGCCAGAAGGGCGTGAACACACGATAGGGCTGCCCGCCACCGGTGGCGATGCGGCCCGGCTCGGTGAGCAGGCCACCGTTGAAGCTCTCGACAGCAAGGTCACCGCGCCCGCGCAGCTCGCTCTTGATGGCTTGGTCGCGGCTGATCGCGGCCGGCTCGTAGAGCCGGTTCCAGTAGAGCGCCGTCGCACCGCTCTCGGCGATGAGTGCGCGCAGGGCCGCCTCGCTCGGGCCCGTGCGGATGACGAGCTGGCTGCCAGCCGCCTCGAACTGATCGCGCAGCGCCGACAGCGCATGGTGCAGCCACCAGCGCTGGGCCCCGCCGGGTGCCCATTCACCTTCCTCGGCCGGCGCATGCACGTACACGCCGATGACGTGGTCATGGCGCTCGCAGGCCGCACGCAGAGCGGGCTGATCGGTCAGGCGCAGATCGCGGCGGAACCAGACGATGGCCGTCGACATGACTCCTCCAGTGCCCGCTTCGCGCCGTGGTCGCTATCGCTCGCGCATGCGCGGGCGCAGCTCGACGAGGTTGCACGGCTTCGTTCGTGCGTCGAGCTGGTGCTGGATGATGCGGTCCCACGCCGTGCGGCAGGCCCCGGGCGAGCCGGGGAGGACGAAGATGGCGGTGGCGTTGGCGACACCGGCGAGCGCGCGCGACTGTAGCGTCGACGGGCCGATCTCCTCGAACGACAGCGCCCGGAAGGTCTCGCCGAAGCCGTCGATGGTGCGATCGAACAGCGGGGCCACGGCCTCCGGCGTGCCATCGCGCCCGGTCAGTCCGGTACCGCCCGTGGTGAGGATGGCGGCGATGGACTCCTCAGCGATCCAGCGCGAGATGATGGCGCGGATCGGGTAGCGGTCATCGGGTACCTGGCTGCGCTCGGCGAGCCGATGGCCGGCGTCGCCGAGGCGCTCTTCGAGTAGGCGGCCGGACTTGTCCGTGGTCACCGTACGGCTGTCCGATACCGTTAGTACAGCGATATCGAGGGGCATGAATTCGCTCATGATCGGGCGTTCCCGGGGTGGTGGCAGAGGGCGAACCGCAGCTCAGTCGTATCGACCCGCGCAACGGATGCAGAGCCGCACGGCGGGGTCGGCCTCCAGTCGGCCCACGCCGATGGGCTCGTCGCACTCCAGGCAGAAGCCATACTCGCCGCGGTCGATGCGCGCGAGTGCGGCTTCGATGTTTTGTAGCTCCTGCTGCGAGCGGGCCTCGCTTGCCTGCGCCATGGCCTGGCCCTGCAGGGCGTCCATGCGCGAGAGTCGTCCCGTACGCTGCTGATCGAGTTCCACCGTGCGTCCGGCCTCGGTGCGCTCGGCCCGCGTCGCGGCGAGCGCTTCGCGGCGCTCGTAGAGGCGCTGGCGAAAGTGTTCAACGTCGATCTCGTCACTCATGCCGCCATGGTAATCCCGCATGGAGAACGCGGGAAGCGCGGACAGCGGGACGCTTGGGCGGGGCCGGGGAGGCCAGCGCATGGTAGCGGATGCGTGTGGGTACAGCGGCGCCGCGTTACCATAGCCATTTTGGCCGGAGGTGGATTTGAGCGAGCGCATCCAGAAGGTGCTCGCGCATGCGGGGCTGGGCTCCCGCCGCGCGTTGGAACAGGCGATCAGCGAAGGGCGGGTGAGCGTCAACGGCGAGGTCATCGGTCCCGGCCGAGCGGTCGCGCCCGACGATCAGGTCCGCTTCGACGGCCGGCGCTATACCGTCGTGGCGGAACGCCCGCGCCCGGCACGCTGGTTGCGCTATCACAAACCGGTCGGCCGCGTGAGCACACGGCGCGATCCCGAGGGCCGGCCCACCGTGTTCGACGTGCTACCGCGCCTGCCGGAAGGGCGCGGGCGCTGGGTCGCGCTCGGGCGCCTCGATGTCACCACCACGGGGCTGATGCTGTTCACCGACGACGGCGAGCTCGCCAACGCGCTGACCCATCCGCGTGCCGGCATCGAGCGGGAATATGCCGTGCGCGTGCGCGGGGCCGTCGACGAAGCCACGCTGGAGCAACTGCGCACGGGGATCGAACTCGCCGACGGCCCGGCGCGCTTCTCCTCGATCGTCGACGCGGGCGGCGAGGGCAGCAATCATTGGTATCACGTCGTGCTCCATGAAGGCCGGCGCAATGAGGTGCGCCGGCTGTGGGAGGCCGTGGGCTGCCAGGTCGCGCGGCTCACGCGCGTGCGTTTCGGTCCGATCACCCTGCCGCGGCGTCTGCGTGCGGATCGCTTCGAAAGCCTGCCCAAGGAGGAGATCCGGGCGCTGCTCGACAGTCTGCCATCGGATCTGCGCCCGACCCGCGGCCCCGTGCTGCGTCTGGAGCCGTGGCAGGGCAAGCGGACCCCGGGCAAGGCCGCCCGCAGCCGCCCGCAGCAGCGCAAGCGTCGTGTCGCCGCCGCCAGCAACCGCGGGAAGCGCCGGTGATGGTGGGCGCGGCATCAGGCCCGGGGCTGCGCGAGATCTACGAGCGCCTCCACAGGGCCTACGGCGATCCGGGCTGGTGGCCCGCCGAGGACCGCTTCGAGATCCTCGTCGGTGCGGTGCTTACGCAGAACGCCGCCTGGACCAATGTCGAGTACGCGCTCGCCCACTTGCGCGCAGCGGGCGCGATGGATGCGGAGGCGATCCTCGCCCTGCCGCAGGAGCGCCTCGGCGCGCTGATCCGCCCGAGCGGGTACTACAACGTCAAGTCCCAGCGCCTGCGCGCCCTGTGCCAGTTCGTGCGTGATGCCGGCGGGCTCGACGGCCTAGCCGCGCAGCCCACCGATAGGCTGCGCGACGGTCTGCTCAGCATCAAAGGCGTCGGGCGCGAGACCGCGGACGATATCGTCCTCTACGCCTTCGACCGCCCGGTATTCGTCATCGACGCCTACACCCGGCGGATCTTTTCGCGGCTCGGGTTCGTTGCCGGGGATGAGTCCTACGAGGCGCTGCGCTCGGCCTTTGAACAGGCCCTCGATCCCGATGTTGCGACCTTCAAGGCCTACCACGGCTTGATCGTCACGCACGCCAAGGCAGCCTGCAACAAGCGCCCGGCCTGCACGGGCTGTGCGCTGCAACGGATCTGTCCGGTCGGGCGCGGTGAGGCCGCAGCTTGAGCGGGCAGTCCGGGACACGTCGGCGAGCGCGCCTCGCGGGCGCGGTATCGGCGGCGTCCCCGCCGGCTGCGTCACGCAGTATGATCGGGGCCGGCCAATTTCATCGGCGAGCGTCCGCACCAGCCGGGTCACCAGGCCGGCACGGGGCATCGGCGCTCGTGGGCAAACGGGGAGAGAAGTATGGATCTGGGGCTTGAAGGCAAGGTGGCGCTCGTCACCGGGGGCAGCGAGGGGATTGGCCGGGCCGCGGCCGAGCGCCTTGCGCAGGAGGGGGCGAGCGTAGTGATCTGCGCCCGGCGCGATGCCGTGCTCGAACAGACCGCCGCCGACATCCGCGAGCGCACCGGCGGCGAGATCACTACCGTGGTCGCCGATGTCACGCGCGACGACGACGTCGCCGCCCTGTTCGAGACCACGGTGGAGCGCTACGGCGGGCTCGATATCCTCGTCAACAACGCGGGTACCGCCGCGGCCGGGCGTTTCGAGGAGGTGAGCGATGCCGCCTGGCGCGAGGATCTCGAACTCAAGGTCTTCGGCGCCGTGCGTTGCGCCCGCGCCGCGATCCCCTGGATGCGGCAGCGCGGCGGCGGGCGCATCATCAATCTCAGCATCCCCGGCGGCAAGGCGCCGCCCGCGGGGACATTGCCGACCTCGGTGAGTCGCTCGGCGGGCCTCACCCTGACCAAGGTGCTGGCCAACGAGCACGCCGCGGATGGGATCCTGGTCAACGCCGTCTGCATCGGCCTGATCAAGAGCGGGCAGAACGATCGCCGCTTCGAACGCGCACGCGAGGACGAGCCCGGCCTCACGCGCGATGCCTATTACGAGCGCCTCGGCGCGGACGTACCGCTCGGGCGCGTCGGCGAGGCCGAGGAGGCCGGCGACGTCATCGCCTTCCTCGCCTCGAAGCGCGCCAGTTACGTCACCGGCACCGCCATCAATATCGACGGCGGCAGTTCCCCCGTGCTGTAACCAGCCGCGGCCTTCAACCGGTTGTGCGTCAGGGGACCAGCGGGTGTATGATGGAAATCCGTGAACCTCGGTGGAGTGCAACCGTGTCCGCATTCGATATCAGCAATGGCGACCCCCGTGTCGGTCTCACGGCGCTGGTTGCGGCCACCGCGATCGTGATGGCGGTCAGCATTCCAGAGCCGACCGATTCCACCTCTTCGGACGTCCTGACCGGTGGCCCGGGGGCGCTGTTCGAGCAGGTCGCGCAGTGGCGCCCGCAGGCACCGCCGCCCTGGGGCGAAGCGGATCACTCCACGATGGACGAGGTCGATGACCGTCCTGTAGGCTCGCCCGCCCTGGCGGATCGCGACACCCGTGGCGGCGCCGAACGCCGCACCCGCGTCGAGCGTTAGTCCGTCGTAGCCGACCGGGCTCGGCGCAGCCCGCAGGGGCCGCCGCCCTGCACAGATGCCCGTGTACCCCTCGCGCGGCGGTTTACAGCCGGCGACCGGTTGGCTACAGTGCCGCGTCTTGACGGACCTGCCCGCGTAGGAGTCAATCTCCATTGCGCAACGCGGGCTGATGGAACGAGATTATCCCGGAGAGGTGGCCGAGCGGTCGAAGGCGCACGCCTGGAAAGTGTGTATACGGTAACCCCGTATCGAGGGTTCGAATCCCTCCCTCTCCGCCAATATCTCGAGTCAATGCCCGCAGATTGCGGAGCCAAACACCCCGCACTCCCGTCACTTCTCCCGTTCCCCGTGGCCGCAGTGGCCACGACCTCCAGATGTGCGCATA
>SLKC01000197.1 GCA_007134775.1 Ectothiorhodospiraceae bacterium
CCAATCAGCGCATCTTGGGCAGCAAGATGGGCTCGTGCAGCCCCGCCGACGACATCCCCACCCTGCTTGCGCTCTACCGCGACGGCCGGCTCAAGCTCGACGAACTGGTCTCGGGCTGCTATCCGCTGGAGCGCATCAATGAGGCCATGGACGAGGTACGACAAGGCACCGCGTTGCGCAACGTCATCACCTTCGAGCCGGAACGCCCCGTCACCAGCTGAGCGCGCGAGCCAGCGGGCTTCCGGCCCCAACCGCACGCCGTGAAGCCCATCGGTCGCGCCGCAAACCACAGCACAGGAGCCGATATGAAAATCGCCGATTGCGAAACCTTCGTCGTAGGCAATCCCCCTCCGCATTGGGGTGGCCAGTACTTCATCTTCGTCAAGCTCACCACCGACAATGGCATCGTCGGCTACGGCGAGATCTATGCCGCCACATTCGGCCCGCATGTGATCGAACACATGGCACGCGACGTCGCCGAACGCCATTTCATCGGGGCGGATCCCTTCCACATCGAGCACATCTGGCGCAGCGTCTACGGCCGTGGTTACACCCTGCGCCCCGATGTCTCCCTGCAAGGCGTGCTCAGTGGCCTGGAGATCGCCTGCTGGGACATCGTCGGCAAGGCGGTGGAGAAGCCCGTGCATGAACTGCTCGGTGGACGCGTTCGTGACCGCGTGCGCAGCTATACCTATATCTATCCGCATGCTGGCGACACGCGCGACGTCTATGTCGACGCCGATGCGGCCGCCGAGCGCGCCGCCGAGTATGTCGCCGAGGGCTTTACCGCGATCAAGTTCGACCCAGCGGGCGCCTATACCGTGTTCGACGGCCACCAACCCTCAATGGCGGCGCTCGATCTCTCGGAGCAGTTCGTGGCGCGCATCCGTGAGGCCGTTGGTACGAAGGCCGATCTGTTGTTCGGCACCCATGGCCAGTTCACGCCAAGCGGGGCCCGGCGCCTGGCGCGCCGCATCGAGCCCTACGATCCGCTCTGGTTCGAGGAACCCACGCCGCCGGAGAACCCGGCCGCGATGGCCCAGGTGGCGGCCGGGACGTCGATCCCGATCGCCACGGGCGAGCGCCTGACGACGAAGTACGAGTTCCACGCCGTGCTGCAGGCCGGTGCCGCCAACATCCTGCAGATGGCCCTTGGCCGTGTGGGCGGGCTGCTCGAAGGCAAGAAGATCGCCGCATTGGCAGAGGCGAACTACGCACAGATCGCGCCCCACCTCTACTGCGGGCCCATTGAGGGCGTGGCTAATCTCCAGCTCGCCACCTGCACGCCCAACTTCCTCATCCTGGAGGGCATCCACAAGTGGGAGGGCTTCCACGCCGAGCTGCTGCGCAAGCCCGTGCAGTGGGCGGATGGCTACGTCCTGCCACCGAGCGAGCCGGGCCTGGGTGTGGAACTCAATGAAGAGGTCGCGCGCGCCAATCCCTACACCGGTACATCCCTGCACCTGGAAATGAGCGAGGTCTCCCCGGAATGTCGGTAACTCAAACGTCCCCCGCAACACAGCGTGTCGGCTTCATCGGCCTCGGCAACGTCGGCGGCAAGCTCGCCGGCAGCGTCAGGCGCAACGGCTTCGACCTGGTGGTGCACGACCTCGATGCCGAGGCGGCCAGCCCCTTACTCGAACAGGGCGCGGAGTGGGCCGACAGCCCGCGTGCCGTCGCCGAACGCTGCGACCTGGTAATCACCTGCCTGCCCTCGCCCGAGATCTGTGCGCAGGTCATGGAGTCCGAGGATGGCGTCCTCGCCGGACTCGGCAACGGCAGTATCTGGCTGGAGATGAGCACCACCCACACCGATGAAGTCGTCCGCCTGGGCCGCCTCGCCGAGGCGCACGGCGCCATGGCCCTGGACACCCCCGTCTCCGGAGGCTGCCATCGGGCGGCTACGGGCAACATCTCGATCTTCGCCGGCGGGCCGCGTCCCGGGTTCGAGCGGGCGCTGCCGGTGCTGCGCGTGCTCGGGCGCCGAATCCTGCACACAGGTGAACTCGGCTCGGCATCGACGATCAAGGTCGTGACGAACTACCTCGCCTCGGCCCATCTGGTCGCCCTCGGCGAGGGGCTGACGACGGCGCGCCAGGCCGGCATGGATCTGGCCACGGTCTACGAGGCGATCCGCGTCTCCTCGGGCAACTCGTTCGTCCACGAGACCGAGAGCCAGGTGATCCTCAACGGCAGTTACAACATCAACTTCACGATGGATCTGGTGAGCAAGGATACCGGACTGTTCCTCTCCCTCGCGGACGAGGGGAAAGTGCCAGTGGCGATGGCCGAGCTGGTGCGTGACACCTTCCGCGACGGCCAGGAACGCTACGGTGATCGCGCCTGGTCATCGATGATCGTCAAGCGCCTTGAGGACGACTGCGGCTGTGACCTCCGCGCCGATGGCTTTCCCGCCGAGCTCGTCGACCAGGAGCCCGAGGTGCAGGGCGAGGAGATCCACCCCCGCCGCGGTTGACCACGCTGTGTGCAATGGCGCGCCCGGGGCGGCATGCATCCGCCCCGGGCGCCGTTGGCTCTACCCGCCGAGATGCATCCAGACCGACTTGGTCTGCGTGTGGTCGAGCACGCTCTGGAAGCACTTGTCGCGGCCGTTGCCGGACTGCTTGTAACCGCCCCAGGGCTGGGTCATGTCGCCGTGATCGAAGCAGTTCACCCAGACGACCCCGGCCTCGATATCACGCGCGAAACGATTGGCGGTGTCGACATGGGTGGTCCACACGCTGGCGGCGAGCCCGAACAGCGAGTCGTTCGCGATAGCCAGCGCCTCGTCGAGCGAGTCGAACGGCAACACGGCACCGACCGGACCGAAGATCTCCTCGCGCGCAATCCGCATGTCGTTGTTCACCCCCGTGAACAGCGTCGGCTCGACGAACGCGCCGGGCTGCAACGCCGCCGGGCTACCACCGCCCAGGGCCACCTGGGCCCCTTCCTGGCGACCGATATCGATGTAGCCAAGCACGCGCTCCTGTTGTTCGCGGTTGACCAGCGAACCCAGCGTCGTCTCGGGATCGAGCGGATCGCCGGGGACGTAGGCACTGCTCGCAAACTCGCGGAAGCGCTCGATGAAGTCATCGGCCAGACGGCGGTGCACGAGCAGGCGCGAGCCTGCGTTGCAGACCTCGCCCTGGTTGCCGTAGATCCCATTGACCGCATACTCGACGGCCCGGTCGAGATCGGCGACGTCGTCCATGATGACCTGCGGCGTCTTGCCGCCGCACTCCGTCGTCACCCGCTTCATGTTCGACTGACCAGCGTAGACCATCATTTTCTTGCCGATCTCGATCGAGCCGGTAAAGCCGATCTTGGCCACGTCGTGGTGCAGTGCGAGGGCCTCACCGGCCTCTTCGCCGTAGCCCTGCACGACGTTCAGCGCACCGGGCGGTCCACCCGCCTCGACGAACAGGCGCGCCATCAGAGCGGCCGACAGTGGCGACTGCTCCGCGGGCTTGAGCACCACGCAGTTGCCCGCGGCGAGCGCCGGCGCGATCTTCCATGCGGCCATCATCACCGGGTAATTCCACGGCACGATGCAGCCGACCACGCCGAGCGGCTGACGCAGGATGAAGTGGAAGGCGTCGTTCGCGGTGTTTGTAACCGTGCCCTCGATCTTGTCGATGGTCTCACCGAAGTACTGGAAGCACTCGACGCTTGCCGGGATATCCGACTGGATCACCTCGGAGATGGTCTTGCCCATGTCGAGCACGTCGAGCAGGGCCAGCTCGTCGCCATGCTGCTCGAGCAGCTGCGCATAGCGATACAACACCTGCATGCGCTCACGCGGCGCCCAGCGCGACCACTTCCCGGCACGGAACGCGCGCTGCGCGGACGCCACGGCGCGGTCGACATCCGCGGCGCGTCCGCGCGCGACCTCGGCAAGCGGTTCGTCGGTCGCCGGGTTGCGCTTCTCGAACGTGGCGCCATCGGCCGAGGCGACGAAGTCGCCATCGATGAAATGTCGACCTTCGGGCACGAGGCCACGGGCGCGGGCGTGCCAATCGTCGCGGCTCAGCTTTTCGGCCTGCTGTAGGGTCATAACATCACCTCATTACTCGCATGGGAAATCGGACCGCTCGACAAGCTCATGTCGCCGGCCTGATAAGGTTCAATCGGTATCCGGCGTCACCGGTTTCGGGGCCGTTTGACGGGTGTCCTGCTCCAGGCCCAGCTCGCGCAGGAACCACTCCAGCACGGCGCACACCAGCGCGCGGTCACCATAGGGCGTGGCCAGGATATAGCCTCGTTCCGGGCACTTCACTTCCGGCTCAAGTGCAACCAGTGTGCCCTCGGCAAGTGCCACATCGACCAGGCCGCGCCAGCCCAGGGCGAGGCCCTGGCCCTCGATCGCTGCATGCAGCAGCAGGGGATAATTGTGGTAATGGAAGCGCGGCGGCGCCTGCGGGGGACTGGCGCCCGCGAGCGTGCACCACTGCCCCCAGTCGAGCCACCGCGGGTCACGCGTATCCATGTGCAGTAGGGGTACCTGCGCGGTCGCCGTGTGTACCGCGCCCCGATCCAGTCCCTGATCCCGGGCGAAGCCGGGACTGCAGACGGGAAAGACCGCCTCGGGCAGCAGCGGCCATTCGTCCGCGCGCGCACTGTCGAAATCGCCGAAGCGGATCGCGAAATCGGCGCCTTGCGTCTCCTGTCCGTCGTTGCGATCGATCGGCAGGACCTCGAAGCCGGTCCCGGGAAACGCACACTCAAGCCGCTGCAGCCGCGGCAACAGCCATAGATGGGCGAAGCCGAAATGGGCGACCACGGTCAGATCGTGCCCGCGCGACTGCGCGCGGCTGCGCATGCGTTGGGTTGATCCGCTGATGCGGCGCAAGGCATCGGCGATCTCGTCGAAATAGAGCCGGCCATCGCGGGTCGGTCGCAGACGATGCCCATTGCGCTCGAAAAGCGCCATGCCGAGGGCTTCCTCGAGATAGCGAATGCGCTGCGACACCGCGGGCTGCGTGGTCCCGAGTTCGCGCCCGGCCGCGCTCATCGAGCCAAGCCGGACCGTGGCCTCGAACGCCATCAATGATTTCAGGGACGGATCCGCGCCTGTCATAACGTCACCTAATACCGCGGATTAGCCTGCAAGGCCTTACGCCCCGCTCGTAAAGATAGAGATAATACACGAAACCGACCCGCCATGGAGACCCCGAAATGCACGCAGTGCGCCTCGAAGTCGACGCTCAAGCCCCCCGTCTGATCGCCAGTATCGACGGCGAATCGCGCTCCATGCCGCCACTCTGGCTGCGCGAACGCTGCCAGGATCCCGATCACCTCGACCCGGACACCGAGCAGCGGCTGTTCGACCCGCACCAACTGCCGGATGATCTTGCGCTTGTCGAAGCGAAGCTGGACGGCGACGGCGAGCACGCCTGGCTGCGCTTCAGCGACGGCTACGCGGGCTGGTACCGCCTCGACCGCCTCACCCAAGAGCTTGCCGGCACCGGCGAGCTGCCGCCGGCACAGCCTTGGCGATCCGACCTCGACATGGCTTCGGTCCGCTGTGACTGGACGGCCATGACACCCCAGGCCGGCCTGCCGAGCGCAGTCGAAGCGTTCCTCCGCTACGGCTTCCTGGTCCTGGAGAACGTGCCCTGCACGCCGGAAGAAGTCTTGACCGTCGCGCGGACCTTCGGCAATCCCCGCGAGACCAATTTCGGCACCTATTTCGAGGTCTACTCGCGACCGCGCTCGAACGACCTGGCCTATCGCCCGGTCGCGCTCGGGCCGCATACGGACAACCCCTATCGCGAGCCCGTCCCCGGTGTCCAGTTATTGCACTGCCTGGTCAACGAGACCACGGGCGGGTGGTCGACTCTGGTCGATAGCCTCGCCGTCATCGACGCCCTCGCCGCGGAGGACCCGGTCGGTGTCGAGCTTCTCGCCACGGTGCCCGTACGCTTCCGCTTCACCGATACCAACGACGAGATCGTGGCCGAACGCACCATCATCGAGCGCGATGTCCACGGACATGCCACCGGCGTACACTACAGCCCGCGCCTCGACTTTCTGCCACTGCTCGACGAGGACAAGACGCGCCACTTCCAGGCCGCACGGCGGCGTCTGGGCGAGCTGTTCGTCGATCCCGCCTTCCAGCTCGCCTTTCCGCTGCAGGCGGGCGAGCTGATGATGTTCGACAACAGCCGGGTACTGCACGGGCGCACCGCCTACGATCCCCGTGAAGGGCACCGCCATTTGCAGGGCAGCTATATCGACCTCGACGGCCCGCGCAGTCTCTATCGTACCCTGGCACGGACCGGTGCAGCGGGCTAAATGCCTCGCGCCCGACGCCCGTCGCGTTCACTTTGATTTCCCATTCTGGAGGACACCATGCAGACTGTAAGCTTTCGCCAGATGAAGGACGGGACCAAGGAGGATTACGAGTTCCTTGCCCACCTTGAACAGGAGTACATTGACGGCCTTCCCGACCGCATTCTTGATGCCCTGCGAGCCCTCGACAACACGCTGAGCGGCTACCAGATCACGCGTCTCGAGCACTCGCTGCAGTCGGCGACGCGCGCCGAAGCCGACGGCGCGGATGAGGAGATGGTACTTGGCGCGCTGCTGCACGATCTCGGTGACGATCTCGCGCCGGAGAATCACTCCCAGTTCGCCGCCGCGATCATCCGGCCCTATGTCCGTCCCGAGGTGACCTGGATCGTCGAGCACCACGGCGTCTTCCAGAAGCCCTACTACGCCCACCACTTCGGTGAGGACGCCGAAGCCCTGCTCGAACGCTTCCGCGGCCATCCCTATTTCGAGTCTGCCGTGCGCTTCTGCGAGCGCTGGGATCAGGCCTCATTCGATCCGGACTACCCGACGAAGCCGCTCGAGCACTTCGAGCCACTGGTACACCGGATCTTCTCCCGCGAGCCCTTCGATCCGGCAGTCGTCGGCGAGTAGCTCTCCGGGCGTACTGAGCGCGGGCAACCGCAGGGCCAACCGGCCAGGGCAGCGCCTGCCCTGGCCTGGCCCGCGGCGATTGCCGCACCGCTCAAGGGAGCGCCCAGATCAACCCCAGGGCGAGCAGCGCAAGGATCGCGGTCTCGAGGACAATGAGCAGGATCGGTCGCGGGCCGACGCGCAGGAGTGCGCGCAGCGAGGTCTTCATGCCCAGCGCCGCGATGGCAGTTACCAGACACGCCCGCGACGCCTCCGAGAGCATCGCCTGCACATCGCCGGAGAGCCAGCCGGCGCTGTTGATCGCAACCAGCGCGGCGAACGCTACCAGGAACCAGGGCAGCGCCGCCCCCGAGCCGGCGCCTCCCGCCCCTCTGCGCGCGCGCAGATACCAGAGAACGACGAAGACCACGGGCAATAGCATCGCCACACGCAGCAGCTTGACGAAGGTCGAGACATCGCCCGTCTCCTCGGACACGCTATACCCCGCTCCCACGACCTGGGCGACATCGTGGATGGTCGAACCGAGGAAGTAGCCGGCAGCGTGATCGTCGAGGTCGAGCAGCAGCGGCACGAGCGGGTAGACGACCATCGCGATCGTCGACAGGGTCGTGACCGCGATGACCACGAGCACGGTATCGGCCTCCAGGCGGGCGTTGCGCGGCAGCACGGAGGCCAGCGCCAGCGCCGCCGAGGCCCCACAGATCGCGACGGCACCGCCCGAAAGCAGACCGAGCTGGCGGTCCTGGCCGAGCACCCGCGCGAGCACCAGGCCGACCCCAATGGTAGCCACCACCACCGTCACCACGAGCAGGATCGGTGTCCATCCGAATGCGGCGATCTGCTCGATGGTCAAGCGCACACCGAGCAGCGCGACCCCGATCCGCAGGACCGTGCGGGCAGCCACCTCGATGCCGGGCACGCACCGGCCACCGTCTTCATACAGGAAGGCGAAGGCGATACCGAGCAGTAGCGCGAAGAGCATGACGGGCGCTTCGTAGTGTCCGGCGAGGAACATCGCCGCCATTGCCACGGTGGCGCTGGCAAGTAGACCGGGCGGCCACGTCCGTGCCTCGGCGAGCAGTGACTGTAGGCGTTCGTTCATCGCCATCCCGGATCACGCGCATCCGGTGATGGGGCCGAAGGTAGAGCGATCATGGGGATCCCGTAATCGGTGAACACCCGGACGCAGGCCCACGCCCGAGGGGGGTGCCGATTCAGCAACGGGCAGGCTATCATGGCAGGCTAGCTTTTGCCTGGCGCCGCACTGATGAACGCCAACACGCGGAGATTCATAACCGGAACCGACCGTGAGCGTGAATTCCTCTCGCTGACCCTTGCCGGCGATGTCGCGACCAAGGCCAGCGCCACTCGCCGCAGTTTCCACCGACGCCTGCGCTCGAACCTGAAGGACCTGCTGCGCCGCACGGGCTACGACGAGGCCTGGGTCGACGACAGCCGCGATCGCATCGACATCCACGGTGTCGATGCGAAAGCCCTGGCCCCCCTATCGCGCGTATTCGGCGTCCAGGCGGTACGTCGGGTGCGCTCGCTGCCCTGGCAGGATATCGACGATATCGTGACAGCCGGTACGCGCCTCTACGCCGACACCGTGGCCGGGCGGCGTTTTGCCGTGCGGCCACGGCGCGTGGGCCAGCGCCGCCAGATCCCGTTGCGCCTCGGCGCTGTCGCCGAGGCCCTTGGTGACCGCCTGGTCGCGGCGGGCGGTCGAGTCGATCTGGACCATCCCGAAGTCGCCGTGCACATCGAGGTCCGCGCCAGCGACGTACTGTTCTTCGACGTGGCGGTCCCCGGCCCCGGCGGCCTGCCCGTAGGCGTCGAGGGGCGCGCCCTCGCGCTGATCTCGGGCGGTTTCGACTCGGCCGTGGCGGCGTGGCAGATGCTGCGGCGCGGCGTCGAGCTGGACTTCCTGCTCTTCAACCTCGCCGGCTGGCCGCAGGAACGCGCCACCCGCGACGTGCTCCACGCCCTCGAGCAGCGCTGGCTGCATGGCGGTCGCCCGCACCTCTATATCGTCGACTTCCGCCCGCTCGTCGCCGAGATGCGAAGCCACGTCCGCGGGCGCTACTGGCAAGTCCTGCTCAAGCGCCTGATGATGCGTGCCGCCGACGAAGTCGCCCGCACAAGTGGTGCCCAGGCACTGGTTACCGGCGAAGCGATCGGCCAGGTCTCGTCGCAGACGTTGACCAATCTGGCCGCCATCACGGCCCGCACGGAGACACCGATACTGCGCCCGCTCGTCGGCCACAACAAACAAGAGATCGTGGAACTGGCCCGGCAGATCGGGACCGCCGACGCGAGCGCAGGGGTCGAAGAGTTCTGTGCGCTTGAGGGCGGACCACCGGCGACGCGTGCGAGTGCTGCGGACCTGGACCGCGGGGAGGAGCGCCTCGGTCTCGAGCGCGTGCGCGAACTCGCGCGCCACCACCGGGTTGTGCCGCGCGACGCCTTCGGTGATGCCCTCGCCGATAGCCCCGAGATCGATCACGTGCCCGACCACGCCGCCGTCGTCGACCTGCGCACGGAAGCGGAATACCGCCAGTGGTCCTGGCCCGCCGCGATCCATCTGGAGTTCGACAAGGCGCTCGAGTTCGCGGGCCGGCTCCCGCGCGACCGCGCCTACCTCTGCTACTGCGAGGTCGGTCTCAAGAGCGCCTATCTCGCGGAGATGATGCGCCGCCTCGGACACGAGGCCTACAGTTTTCGCGGCGGTGTCGGGCCACTGCAGCGCCATGCGCGCCAGCACGATGCAAACGCTCGACAACATGCCTGAGTGCCCCGAGGCGGCGATCGTGACCCAGGTCGCCGTCGGCTCGACCAATCCGACCAAAGGCGAGGCGGTGCGGCGCGCCTTCGCCGAACTCGATGGCGCCGAGCCCTCGCTCCGCGCGGTATCGACGCCAGAGACGGCGGCGCAACCCTGGGGCGAGGAGCAAACCCGCGAGGGGGCACTCGTGCGTGCACGCGCCGCCCTGTCTACCGTCGCGGATGCCGATTGGGGGATTGGCCTTGAGGGCGGACTGGTCCGGGACGAAACCGCCATCCTGGTCACGAGCTGGATCGCCGCCTGCCGCCACGACGGCACGACCGCCACCGCACGCACAGCGGGTTTCTACTTGCCGCCAAGCGTGGCCGCGGCAGTGCTCGACGGCGTTGAGCTGACTGCTGCCTGGCACCGAATCGCCGGGCACGAGGCCATCGGTCGCAAGGGCGGCACCGTGGGGCTGCTCACGGGGGGCGTCCTGCCCCGCAGCCGCCTCTACGCCGACGCCGTCCTGCTCGCCGTGGCACTGGCGCGCAACGCGGAGAACCGGCCCGCCGGACCCGTGCCCTGATCGAGCCTCCACCAGCCCCTGAAGCAGGGGCGGGGCACGACCGGGCCGTGCACAGTTCGCTGGCACCGACCGCCATTCCAAGCCACGGCGGTGCGACGAGCTGCTGCAGGCAGTGCAACGGCGGGCACGGCTTCTCCCGTGCCTTCAGGGAGCCTGCCCCCCCCTGAAACCGGCGAGCGATCGCTGTGCTCAGGGAACGCTGTGGCGCGGTTGTGGCCTATAATGGCAATGAATCGACGCACCGGCGCACGCCGGAAGGCCCCGATGAAGCTCCCTGCCTCTGCCCTGGTCCTCGCGGTAGCCGTCGCTGGCGCCGCTGCCCTCACCGCCCTGCACGGCAACGCCGCCCTCGAGGAGCGCGTGCTGCGCAGCGAGGTGACCCGGACTTTCCCCGAGATCGCGCCGGATCTCGAGCGCCAACCTGCTGGGGTGCAACTCGTGCTGCTCGACTATGCGGGCGACGACGCACTCGTGCTCAGTGCCCGGCTTGCCCTAACCCGTTTCCCCGAACTGGCCCCCCCGATCCTCGCCGATCACGGAGCGAGCACGACGTTTCGCGATATCCTGCGCGAGCACGGCGCCTCCATCATCCCCGCCATCGCCTATTTCCGTGAACAACGGCCACAAACCATCGGTCTGCGTTCACCAGCGCGGGAGCCCCGCTCGAGCGCCGGTGTCCACGACGACACGGCGGAAGTGGACGCCGATCCCGCCGCGTCGACAATCCGTCACGGCACCCGCGCGATCCGACTGATCGGCGACCACGGCCACGACTTCCTCGGCCAATTCGTCATCGACACCGACGGCGAGCCCGCGCGGCTCCAGAGCGAGCGTTTCGCCAGCGGGGTCAAACAGTTCTTCACCAGCGGCGTCACCAACGTTGAGGCCAAGTGGCGCACCGGGGAAGACATCACCGCGACCGACTACGGCTGGGCGACCGTCGACATCCTGCTGCCCGTCGCCGCGCTCCGCCTCGCGCGCGGTGGCCAGCTCGCCGCTCGCAGCGCCCGCACCTCCGGTGCCGCGCACACGGGGGCACAGGCGGGTCGCGCTGGCCTGCAGATCGGCCGCACCGGCCGGCTGGTCGCCGCCGGTGGGGGTCTCGCCGGCATCGGCTACATCGCAATGAATCCTGGCGTGCTCAACAGCATTGGCGCCGGTATCGCCGAAACACTGGGCCTGCCCGCCTGGCTGGTCTCCGGATCGCTCTGGTTCCTCCTCCTGCTACCGCTGCTGCTGCTCCTGCGCCTCGGCCAGCGATGGTTGCTGCGCCCCGCGGGCCTCCTCCTCCGCGGACTCATTCTCCTGCTCACCGCCCTGTACACGGCCTGCGAGCGCGTGCGCACCGCACGGCAGACGGTGCCAGCGGCGGACACCGCTGGAAGTGGATCCAAGGTATAATGAGCGGATTAGCGATCGATCCGCATGCGGAGGTGTTCCACCGGCCATGCCTGCAACCACCCGCAATCCCGCCAAACCCAGGCTACGAACCCTGCTCGCGCTGCTCACGCTGCTCGGCCTGACGACGCCAGCGCTGGCCGAGAGCGTCGCCGAGGGCCGCCAGGCACTCGATCAAGAGAAATACGAACAGGCGCTCGCGATCTTCCAACCGCTCGCCGAGGCGGGCGACCCCGAGGCCCAGTTTTTCCTCGGCTCGATGTACTTCGCCGGTCAGGGGGTACCGCGTGATCACGCCAAGGAAGCGAAGTGGATGCAGCGCGCCGCGGATCAGGGCTTTGGCTGGGCCCAGAACATGCTGGGCCGGATGTACAGCACCGGCCGCGGTGTCGAACAGGACGATACGCAGGCCTACATGTGGTTCAGTCTGGCCGCGGCCGAACGCACCCCGACCGCGCGGGACGCGCGTGAACGGCTCGCGGAACGGATGAGTGACGAACAGATCGATGCGGCACGCCGACAGGCGAGCGAGTGGGAGGCCATCGAGGCGCCGCAAGCGGACTGAGGCATGGGGGGTGGCGCAAGCGAGCCGGCGAAGAAAAATGGCATCCGGGCGGGATTTCCGCGGCCGGATGCCGAAGGGGTCACCTGAGGAGTTGACCATCCTAGTCTCACTTTCTTAGTCCATTACGACAATCCGAAGTTCCCTCTACGTTTCATCCCGAAGCCTCTTAATCGCGTCGGTCGTCGCCGCCGCGAGACGCCGTCGCAGCGAGGGGCACATGCGGTGCCGCATGCCGGGGGAGCAAGCCTGTCAGGCGCGGATCAGGCACCCATTCGGTCTCGCGGCGGAAGACCTCGAATCCGACGCGTTGATAGAGGGCGAGCGCATCGGGGTGATCCTCACTGCAGGTGTGCAGCCAGACGCGCCGGACCTCCCCGCGCCATGCCTCATGGACCATGGCGCGCAGGAAGTAGCCACCGAGCCGCTGTCCGATCCACTCCGGCACGAGCCCGAAATACTCGATCTTCACTTCGCCCGGCCGGCCGTGGTTGAGTTCGCACAACCCAGCGACCTCGCTCCCCACCCACAATCGCCAGACGGCATAGTCGTCGGCGGCAAGGAGGCGTGCGGTCGCCTCACTGTCTCGGGTCAGCCGGGCGAACCAAAGCCAGGGCGTGCCCACACGGCGGAACAGTTCCAGATACGGCTCCAGCGCCGGCGTGGGCCAGCGCCGCAGGGAGACATCGGCGCGCGGCGGCGTCGGCGGGGATTCAGAAGGGGGCCGACGCATCTCCAGATGGGTCACCTCGGACAGGAAACTGCCGCTGTCCGCGTCCAGCACACGTTCGTGGTCGCTCGGGCACATCGCCAGTTCCTCGCGGGCTCCGTCGCTTCCCAGCCTAGCGCCCTGTGCTTGACCTCGCCACCCGCACTCACCCCGTTTCGTCAGCGCAGCGAACGTCGTCGAGAAAATGAATCCAGTGCGCCGGCAATCCATGCCGACGCGCACCCTCGCGCAACAGCGTGATGTAACGGCGCGACGGGCGGCCATCGGTCTCGCCACCGCGGGCGATGTAGGCCACTACGGGGGTCACGGCGCGTCCATCGGCGTCCTCGGCGCAAGTCCACAAATGGGTATAGCGCCAGACCGGCACCGCCTCTGTATGGTCCAGCCATACCAGTTCGCGCTGGGTGATCTTATACAGGACACCCCATACCTCGTCCCCGGTGCGGGCTTCGATGTTCGCGGGTGCCGCTCGCCCGCGCGGCAGCCCCGGTACATTGAAGCGCAACCGGTAGTCACGCAGGCAGCCCACGCGGGACTCCTGCGCGCTCATGCCGCGGCGCCCACAGAAGACCTCCGGATGCATGTTCGCGCCGAACGCGAAGTACCAGACCGGATCATCGGGCCCGCCCGCAAGCCGTATCCCGAAGAGTCGGTACCAGGCTAGTGCCAGCCACCACGAGCGCCGGATCGGCCAATGGAGCCAGCGGTAGAGGTGGTAGAGCGTGAACAGGAGATGGCGCTCGAGAGACATCCACGCGGTCCGTTGCCAACCACCGCTCATCATACGTCATGCGCCACTACTCGAAGCCGGCGCTCCGGCCCGTCGCAACCGTGACGGGGCGCCCACTGCATGCCCGCAGGCCATCGCCGAGGCCGCTACAGCTTGACCCCGCTATCCTGAATCTCGGGCAGAGGGGCGTCCGCGCCCTCGGCGACCGCACGCAACCAGCGGATCTCCTCGGCCCAGCCCGCCGGGCCGGCCGGCGTCTCGAGGAACATCGGCAGCGCCCGCGTGCGCGCATCGGTGACCACACGCCTGAAGGCGTCCGGCCCGATCTCGCCGCGCCCGATCAGCGCATGCCGATCCTTACGGCTGGCGAACGGCACCTTGGAGTCGTTCAGGTGCAGTGCAACGAGGCGGTCGAGTCCCAATACCTGGTCGAATTCCGCCCAGGTCTCCTCCCAGCCCGCTTCGGTGTGCAGCGGGTAGCCAGCGGCGAAGGCGTGCGCGGTATCGACACAGACGCCGAAGCGCTCTGGCGTCTCCAAACGATCGAGGATGGCGCGCAGCTCGGTGAAGGAGCGTCCCAGCGTCGTGCCCTGGCCTGCAACATTCTCCAGCACGAGGCCGACGTCGTCCTTGTCCGGATGTGCGCGGCAGACGGCGTTCAACGACGCCGCGATCTGATCGATACCGGTCTGCTCACCCGCCCCGGTATGGGCGCCGGGATGGAAATTGAGCCACTCCACGCCGAGGCGATGGCAGCGGACCAGCTCTTCGACAAACGCGTTGAATGACTTCTCCGCCTTCTCCGGGTCGATCGTGCCCAGATTCAGCAGGTAGGAGGCGTGGCTCATCACCACGCCGATACCGTGCTCGGCCCGATTCTCGCGGAAGGCTGCCACTTCCGTGTCGGTGACCGGTTTGCCCTGCCATTGGCGCTGATTGCGCGTGAAGACCTGGATGCAGTCGCAACCGATCTGCCGCCCCCGCGCCGGACTGTTCTGCGGCCCACCGGCCGCGGATACATGGGCACCCAATTGCATCGTTCGCTCCCACGCCGATCGCCCTTCCACACCGCCCCGGGACGAACGCCGACCGGGTGCGGAGACGCCGACCGGGATTATACGGCATCGGGGTCACCGCACACCGATCGCTGGCGCGGGGCCGAAAGGTGTTTCAATCGCCCGGGCGGTAGATCTTCTCGGGATTGATCTCCCGACTCCACGGCAGACCCGAGTTCTGCCAGCCGTTCTGCAGGCGCATCCCGGCACGTTCACCCGCCTCGATCGGATCCCCCTGGAAGCCGTTCTCGACATAGAGCGCATTGCTGAAGCCCGCCTCGCGCAGATACTCCGCGCTCGGTCGCCCGCGATCACTGCCCGAGCGGCACATCGTGATCACGGTCGCATCGCGGTCGAGTCCGCGCTCGGCGAGTGCCGCCTCGACCTCCGCCGCGAAATCGGGATTCTTCGGCATGGCAAACACGCCTGCCTCCGCGTTCCAATGCGTGCGGTCGACGAGCCGGAACGGGATGTTGGCGTGGACCTCGTCGGTCGAGCCCACAAACATGATCTCGACCGGATCACGAACATCGATAAAGAGGAGCTCATCGCCCTCGGCCTGGACACGATCGTAGGCCTGCTGCGGGGTGACACGCAGATCATCAGCACCCGCAACCGCCCCGGTCGAAAACCCGAGGAGCACGAGCAGCAGCAATCCCAAACGTTTCATTCTCCACCTCCGAGTTGCTCAGGGGCCGGGCGGCGGCGCAGCACCCTGCACGCCACCTGACCACGCCATGATAGGCGAGCGCATCTCCATGTCGCCGTGATCCGGTTACCTTGCTCGCGCCATGACCGCCCTCCGCCCGCGGTCAACCCACCGCATCCAGTGCGCGTCTCAACCCGGCGCGGCCGTCAGCAGCAGGCCCGCACAGCCTCCCGCAATTACGGGCAGCGGGATGCACACGGCGAGGCGATACCCGGTGAAGCGGGTGCCCAACAGAGGCAACTCGAACAACAGGGTGCGATTGATGGCGACCAGCGACCAGGCCGTGATCAGCGCGATCAACGCCTCCGGCCCCGCACCAGCGCGCAGCAGCGCGATCGCCAGGGGGAAGGCGAGCATCGGCCCGCCGGGCAGGATGGCACCGACGACGGAGGCGATCAGCACCCCGCTGAGGCCGGTACCGCTGCCCATCCAGGCGCCCACGATCTCGGGCGGCAGCAGGCGGCCGATGCATTCCGCGGCGACCAGCGCGAACGGCAGTCGCGGGGCGATGTTGCGCAGATGACCGCGCGCCGCGTCGCGCGCCTCGCGATGCGCGCTCGGTCGGCGCCGTGCCGCGACGGCTGCCAGGACCAGCAGCAACAGGACGACCAACACGAAGGCGATGGCGAAGCTCATCGACTCACCCGCTGGGCAACGACGGCCGCGAGCAGGCCGGCGATCACAGGCAGCGCCAGCGAGGCCAGCAGGCGCAGGGCAACGAAATCGAAACCGAGGAAGGGGAGCTCCCAGATCAGTACGCGCTGCGCGCCGAGCGTGGCCCACGAGGTCACATAGACGACGCAGACGGCGAAGCCTGCGCCGGCCTGGCGTAGGGCGAGCAGGATCGGGAAGACCGCAAACGGCCCAGCCGGCGTGACGATGCCCCCGAGCATGGCGAGGCCGTAACCGCGCCAGCCGCTGTCAGGACCCAGCCAGCGCGCGACCCGGTTGTAGGGCAGCAATGCCTGGACATAACCGCCCAGCAAGAGGGCTGCAAGGATCACCGGCGTCACCAGCAGCAACAGGATGCCGGCATCGCCGAGCGCATCGAGCAGCCCGGCAGCACCATCCCGCCACGCCAGGCCGCCCGCCGATGCCGTGGCGAGCACCACGAAGAAGCGGGTCGTGCGCGTGATGCGCCGGCGTGGCTCACCCGGCGGCGTATGGCCATGGGGCCCACTCACGCTGTATGCCCCAGCGCGCCCCAGGGGCCCCGTGCGCCACTCACCGATACGAACAGGGCTTGCAGGGCGTGGGACCAGGGGAAACAATGACCGCGCACGACGGCAGAGCCACGGGTGCGCGCTCGGGTCGGGGCATGCTGCATCGGCTCGATGACGGTTCGAAGGAGCCCTCTAGGGTAGCGCGAAGCGCGCGGGCTTGCCCGTATAGGGTGGATCGGACACACGGCGTATAATTGTGCCAGCATCCAATCCGTATCCGTTGGGGCCGCGCACCGCGGCCGGGGACTGGCCATGGCAAAGGGATTCGGTGACGAAGACGACGTCCACGAACAGATCGCCAGCACCATCGATGACGCCGTCCAGCGCGCGCGCAGCGCACTGCCGGCCGGCGAGAGCCTGACCCACTGTGAGGAGTGCGGAGCGGTAATCCCCGAGGCTCGGCGTACCGCATTACCGGGTGTACGCCTCTGCGTGGCCTGTCAGGAAGAGCATGATCGCGATACGGGTTCACAGCCGGGCGCGTTCAATCGCCGCGGGAGCAAGGACAGCCAGTTGCGCTGAGTGGCGAGTCGCTGACCGCGCCCTCACCTCGCCCTCATGCCCCCGGACGGCCATACCAGAACCACATCAGCCGGCGGCTGCGCATTGCTGGGGGACAGAGGACGACGAGCCCAACCGTGGCGAGATGCTGCAGCGGCGAGAACCAGACCGCCTTGCGGGCCGAGGTCATCACCGGTGGCGACTCGATGAGGATAAAAGGCCGGGCGTAGCGACGCCCCCAGCGTGCCAGTTGGCGCGAAAGCAGCACCTCATCGCCCGCGTAATAGCGCTCGTCGAAACCGCCCACGGCCGTGAAGGCATCGCGGCGGACGAAGACGAAGCACCCCGCCGCCAGGTGCAGGCGGCGGGCGAGCGCGTTCCACGTGGCCAGGCCCCAGCGATAGAAGCGTCCGGGCAGCGCGGGCATCGACACCATGGCCCCACCCCCGCAGGCACCGCCATCGAGCGCGTTGAGCGCCCGGGCGACCAGTTCGGCCGCAGGCCAGGTGTCGGCATCGACGAACAGCAGCCGGTCCGCCCGAGCGGCCCGCGCGCCGGTGTTGCGTGCGCGGGCGATCTGTCGGTGGCGCTCGCTAACGACCCGCGCGCCGTGTGCGAGCGCCGTGGTCGCCGTTGCGTCTCGCGAGGCGTTGTCGACGACGATGATCTCTGCAGGCACACCCAGCTCGGCCACCACCACGCACAGGTTGTCCAGCGTGCCCGGCAGCTCACCCGCCTCCTCATGCGCGGGGATGATTACGCTGAGCTCGGGCTGGCCCTGGTACACTCTGTCTGCGACTTCGGCGCTACCCATTGGTCCTTCCACTCGTACCACCCGCATGGCGCACGGTTGGTTGTCTGCTCACCGTCACGCTATAGTCAGCGCGCCGAAAGATAACGCTACCCCCCCCTACGGAGCCCCCTCCATGATCGACCCGACAGAGCCCGTCCTCGATGTCTTCTTCGACGAACGGGTGCTCGACCACGATACCGGCCACGGCCTGTTCGAGATGGACACCGACCTGCCCCTCGCCGTGCTCGATCAGCATGCGGAGACCCGCGAGCGCGTCGCCAACATGCGCAGTTTGCTCGCCCGCGGCCCGATCTCCGAGTATCTGCGCTGGCACGCCCCGCAACGCCTGGCCACGATCGACGAACTGGCCAGCGTACACGACCGGGCCTACATCGACTCCGTCCGCGACTTCAGTGAGGCCGGCGGTGGCTGGATCACGCCATCGACCGTGATGTCGGCGCAGTCATGGGAACCGACGCTGGCGGCGGCCGGTGCCAGTCTCGCCGCCGCCGACGCCGTGATCGCCGGCACCAGCCAGCGCGCGTTTGCACTGGTGCGGCCACCCGGCCACCACGCACAGCCGGCCCAGGCCGACGGCAACTGCCTGTTCAACAACGCCGCCCTGGTCGTCGAGCGCGCGCGGGCCGCGGGATTCGAGCGCGTGGCGGTGCTCGATTGGGATGTCCACCACGCCAACGGCACGCAGGCCTGCTTCTACGATCGTGCCGACGTACTCACGATCTCGCTGCACATGCGCCACGGTTCCTGGGACCTGAATACCCACCCCCAGAGCGGCAGCCCCGACGAGATCGGCGAAGGCGCAGGCCGCGGGTACAACGCCAACCTGGAACTGCCACTGGGCATGGGCGACAGTGCTCACATCGCCATGCTCGAGCAAGTGGCCGTCCCCATGATCGACCGCTTTGCCCCCGAGCTGCTCGTCGTCGCCGCCGGTCAGGACGCCAGCGAGATCGACCCCAACGGGCGCCAGGCCGTGAAACTGGACGGTTTCCGCGCCTTCGGCGGCATCGCGCGCGACCTCGCCGACCGCCACTGCGACGGTCGCATGGTCATCACGCAGGAAGGCGGCTACGCCCGCGCCTTCGCCGCCCTCTGCCTGCACGCGACCCTCGAAGGGATCGGGCGCACGAGCAAGTTGCTCGATGACCCCGTCTCGTTTCTGCCCGAACGGACCGATGGTACCGACGCCGCGATCGCCGCCGTCCGGGAGGCCCTCGCGGGCACACCGCTGGACCCGGCGCAGCGTGACACCGCGTAGACCGGTTTAGGCTGTACACTGTCCGACGCTGCGCGCCGAGCGCGAGACCTCGTGACGGGGCTGGCGCCGGCGCGGTGATCCGCCCGCGGGGGCACCATCGCGCAACCGCCCCCTCACGACCCTTGGTCACCGCCGCCGGCGACAGCAACCGGAGAGGGTTTCCCCGGTCGGCGTCATCAACAGGATGTGATGGGGGTATTGGAACTCGGACATGCCGTCGGAGCAGAAGCGGAAATCGCGGCGCACTGCGGCCCATCCCGGCGCCTCGGTGTCGCCGTCGCCGACGAGGCGCACGGCAAAGTCGCCCCAGCGTCCCGAGGCGAGTTCCCATTGGCCAGCGTGCCACTGGTGCGCCGCCCCATCCATGGCATCGAATTGCGCTTTACCCTCCTCGATGCGCAGCGACCAGAATGGCTCGGTGCCGCTGCAAGCGAGGGCAAAGCCGCTCTCGCGCTCGCCCGCGGGCGCCATCGGCGTGAGATAACGGCCATTGACCCAGGCGTAACCGGAGCGCGTGGTTGGCCAGGGGATCTCCCACCAGATCTGGCCGCGCACGGGCCGGCGTACGCCCGTGACCACGATCCCCTCGGCGTCGGGCGCGAGTCGCCCCACCGGGGCGGCGCGCACCCCCGCTGCGGCGCGGACATTGAGCCAGCTCTCCGCAGCCACGTCCGCCACCGCGTAACGCCACTCCGGCTGCGGCGTCAGCTCCTGGATCGCCGACGCCGGCGGCGCCAGCAACAACAGCAGGCCCAGGACCAGGTAGCGCGATCGATCCAAAGAGGACCGGGCGTGCCCTGCCAACATGATCCAGTCTCCATCACGACACAATTGGGTGAAGCAGTCGTGACAGTCTACGCGCCCGGACCGCACTCCTGACACTGGTCCACCATGGCGGGGCCGATATGGAGTTTGTGATTGAGGTCGCGCAGCGCCGTGCGCAGGCCCTCTTCGATCACGGGATGGTAGAAGGGCATATCCAGCATCTCGCTGACGGTCATGCGCTTCTGGGCACACCACGCCAGCAAATGCCCGATGTGCTCGGCCGCGGGCCCGAACATCTCCGCACCGAGGAAGAGCCCGCTTCCCTGTTCACCGTAGACGCGCAGCAGGCCCCGGTTCTTCCCCATCACGCGCGCACGCCCCTGCCCCTCAAAGCGGACCTCGCCCACGGCAAAGCAGGAGCGACAGCGCTCGTCGACCTGCTGGATGGTCAGACCGGCCGTGGCGATCTGCGGATCCGTGAACACAATCGCCAGCGGGGTCCGTCGCAGGCCCGTGCGCACCTCGGGGAAACGACCCGCATTCGCGCCGGCGATACGGCCCTCGTCCGAGGCCTCGTGCAACAGGGGGAGATCGTTGTTCGCGTCACCCGCGATGAAGACGTGCGACTCACCGCACTGGAGCGTATGGCGGTCGAAGACGGGTTGGCCGCGCTCGTCGCGTTCGAGGCTCGTGTTCTCCAACGCGAGGCCATCGACATTCGGTCGACGGCCCGTCGCGGCCAACACGTAGTCGAATACCTCACTGCGACGGTCCCCGTCCGTGCCGTCGAACTCGATCTCGACACCACCATCCACCCGTTCGACGCGGTGGACGGTCGCATCGGGGTCGAGCGCAAACGCCTCGTTGAAGGTCTCGAGTGCCAGCGCGCGGATATCATCGTCCTGGATCGGCCCGACCTGGCCGCCGACCCCGAACATGCGCACGCGCACCCCGAGGCGTTGCAGCGCCTGACCGAGCTCGAGGCCGATCACACCGGGCCCGAAGACGGCCACAGAGGACGGCAGATCGGTGAAGTCGAACAGATCGTCATTGACGATGAGCCGATCGCCTGCGGCCTCGAGGAAGGGAATGACCGCCGGGCGCGAGCCGGTGGCGATGACGATGCGCTCGGCCTCTACGCGAGTGTGCTCGTCCACGGTCAGCGTGAGATCGTCGAGGAAGCGGGCGTGCCCTTCCAGACGGTGCTCGGCCGGGATGCGCTCAACGGATTCGAGGACAAAGCCCACGAACCGGTCGCGCTCGGAACGCACACGCGCCATCACGGCCTGGCCGTCGACCGCGACCGGTCCGGTCTCGATGCCGAAGCGGCCGGCGTGGCGCGCCTGATCGGCGGCATCAGCGGCGGCGATGAGTAGCTTGCTCGGCATGCACCCGACCCGCGCACAGGTCGTGCCGTAGGGGCCTGCCTGAATCAGGCGGACCCGATCGGTGTGTTCGCGCGCGGCGCGGTAGGCCCCCAGGCCGGCCGTACCAGCCCCGATGACGGCCACATCAACGGTGTGCGTCTCCATATCCTGGTTCCTTCGTCAGATGAATCGTTGCACCAACCGTGCGGGAGTCTGGCACATGCGGCGATCGTCGGCGTCCGCATTTGTCCTCATGGCGTCCGCGGCGCCGCCTGGCGCCCCCCCTGTGAAGACGATCGCGCGGTCAACACGCTGAGACCGCCTCCTGGTGCCCGTAGGCGAGCAGGATGAAGGCGTAGCGGTAGGCAACCTCCTCGAGGTAGTCGAAACGCCCACCGGGGCCGCCGTGGCCGGCGCTCATGTTCGTGTAGAGCAGCAATAGATTGTCGTCGGTCTTGCATGCGCGCAGTCGCGCGACCCATTTCGCCGGCTCCCAGTAGGTCACCCGTGGGTCGGAGACACCCGCCGTGATCAGGATGTGCGGGTAGGCCTGAGCGCACACGTTGTCGTATGGCGAGTAGGACAGAATCGTGCGATAGGCGACCTCATCCTCGATCGGGTTGCCCCACTCCGGCCACTCCGGCGGGGTCAGGGGTAGCGACGCATCGAGCATGGTGTTAAGCACATCGACGAAGGGCACGTCCGCCACCGCGGCATGGAACAGGTCGGGGCGTTCGTTGAGCACGGCGCCCACCAGCATGCCGCCGGCACTGCCACCATGCAGCGTGATCCGGCCAGCCCCTGTGTAGCCGCTGGCGATCAGGTGCTCGGCACAGGCGATCGCGTCGCGGAAGGTGTTTGGCTTGTTGGCCAGCTTGCCGTCGCGGTACCAGCGCTCACCGCGATCCCGACCACCCCGGACGTGCGCCACTGCGTAGACGAAGCCGCGATCGACCAGACTCAGACGATGCGGCGAGAAGCCCGGCAGATCGATCAGGCCGTAGGCGCCGTAGCCCGACAGCAGCAATGGCGTCGCGGTATCGGGCTCGGTGTCACGGTGATGGAACAGCGAGATCGGCACCCGCTCGCCATCGGGTGTTTGGGCCACAAGGCGGTGGACGACGTAGGCGCTGGGGTCGTGGCCGCTGGGGATCTCCTGCTCCTTGCGCAACGTGCGCTCACCCGTCGCCATGTCGTAGTCGTACACGCGGGCGGGCGTGGCCAACGAGCTGTAGGTCAGGCGCAGGGTCGTGGTGCCGTATTCATAACCGGGAATCAGCCCCAACTCGTAGCAGGCCTCGTCGAACGCCACCGTGTGCTCCGCACCCGTGGCGAGATCGCGTACCACGATGCTGGGCAGCGCATCGGCGATGACCAGGCGCACGAGATAGCCTGCATAGACCATCATCCCTTGGATGAGCTGTCCCGAGCAGTGCGGCACCAGATCCTGCCAGTTCGCCGGCTCCGGTATGTCCAGCGGCGCGCGCACGATGCGGAAGTCTTCCGCACCGCGATTGGTCAGCACGAACCACTCCTCGCCGTAGTCCGTTACCTCATACTCGATGCCGCGCTCACGCGGGAGCAACAGGCGCGGCGTCGTCACCGGCGCGTCGGCCGGGATGGCGCGGACCTCACTGGTCTCGTGGTCATGGCTGGCGATCAGCACAAAACGCCGGCTCTCGGTCTTATCGACACCGACAAAAAAGCCGTCATCCGGCTCTTCATAGATGAGCGGGTCGTCTGCGGGATCGCTGCCCAGCGCGTGGCGATAGACCCATTGGGGGCGGTGATCCGCGTCAAGTACCGTGTAGAACAATGTCCGCCCGTCCGCGGCCCAGGCGAAGTCCCCATGCGCCTGTTCGATGACCTCGGCAAGATCCTCACCCGTTTCCAGATCGCGAAAACGGATCTTCCAGCTCTCGGCACCCGCCGTATCGACGGCGTAGGCGAGATAGCGGTGGTCCGGTCCATGCTCCGCCGCGCCGAGGCGGAAATAGCTCCGATCAGCCGCCTCCGCATCGCCGTCGAGCAGCAGGGCCTCCTCCCCGCCCGCCGCAGGCTGGCGACAAAGCAACGGGTGCTGGCCACCTTCACGGAAGCGGCTGTAGTACGCGTAGGGGCCGTCGCGCAGCGGCACCGAGGTATCATCCTCACGGATCCGCCCGCGCAGCTCGTCAAACAGGCGCTTGCGCAACGCCGCCGTGGGCCGCATGACGACGTCGGCGTAGGCGTTCTCCGCCTCCAGATAGGCGCGGATCGGGCCGGCGAGGCGGCTCGGGTCCGCCATCGCCTCGCGCCAGTTGTCGGCGCGCAACCAGGCGTAGGGATCCCTCCGGCGGTGGCCGTGCACGACCGACTCGACCGGTTCCCGCGCCGCTACTGGCGGCTGTTCGCCTTCACACTCGTTCATCTCACTCCCAATGTACTGCATTGCATGCGCACTCGGACCGGTGCGACCCGCGCACCGACGATCCCGCCAGAAGGGTCTCATCCGCTGAGGCCGACGACGATCACCGCAGCGATCGCCAGCAGGCCGCCGACCATGTTCAGCACAACGGAGAGGCCGTGCAGACGGCCGAATGCCGGGTCGCCCTGATCGCGAGCCGCATTGATTCGCGGCACGAGGGCCAGTGCCGCGACAAAACAGAGCGCATCCCCCGCGAGCAGGGCCCCGGCGACCCCATGCCCGGCCAGCGTGGCGACCACGCCGGCAATGACCGCAAGGATGGCGGCGGTCGCAAAATACCGCGGAAACAACCTGCGCAGATAGCGGCTGGCCGCATCAGTGCTCATCGTGGCGAACGCCGCGGGCGCGGCGAGTGCCGATATGGCCCCGATGATGCCAATCTGGGCGCCTGCAACCACGAGTACGGCTGCCTGCATAGGACCACTCCCGGTTCGACAACACCCGCGCGGAGAATCCTGCCATTATGACAGGGAGCGCGACTGTGAGCTGCTCACATCAATGGCGCCATCTTCCCGGGCATAATGCAGATAACAATGGTGCCGGAAAAATGAGGAGTAGCCACTCGATGCAGGGATCATCGCGACTCGCCCACTTCCCCATCTCCTGGTTCGCCAGCGTGATGGGCCTCGCCGGGCTCACGATCGTCTGGGAGCAGGCACAACGGCTCTATTTCCCCGACCTGTTCGTGGCCTCCCTGCTGCTCTGGCTCACGGGCGCGCTCTTCGTCGTGCTCGTCGTGCTCTACCTGCTGAAGCTGATTCGCTACCCGGAGGCGGTACAGGGCGAACTGCATCACCCGGTCAAGCTGAGCTTCTTCCCGGCTTTCTCCATCAGCCTGATCCTGCTGGGCACGGCCACGCTGCACGCCGCGCCGACGCTGTCGCTCGGCTTGTGGGGCGTCGGCAGCGCCCTGCATTTGGGTTTTACCTTCTACGTTCTCTCCACCTGGATCCACCAAGAGCATTTCCATATTCAGCACATCAACCCGGCATGGTTCATCCCCGTGGTCGGCAACATCCTCGTGCCGATCGCCGGCGTGGCCCATGGCCATGTCGAGGTCTCCTGGTTCTTTTTCAGTATCGGGCTCGTCTTTTGGGGCGTGCTGCTGGCGATCCTGTTCTACCGCATGATCTTCCACGCTCCGCTGCCGAGCAAGCTACTGCCGACGCTGTTCATCCTCATTGCACCGCCGGCCGTTGGCTTCATCGCCTACGAGGGGCTCGTTGGTGGCAATCTCGATAGCCTGGCGCGGGTGCTCTTCTACATCGCGCTGTTCCTGACCCTGCTGCTGTTCACCCAGGTGCGCCGCTTCATCGGCCTACCCTTCTTCCTCTCCTGGTGGGCCTACTCCTTCCCCCTGGCGGCGATGACCCTTGCAACCTTCTCCTACGGCAACACGATCGACAGCCCCGTGCTGCAGGTCTTCGGCGGGCTCATGCTCGTCGTGGTCAATGCCGTCATCCTGCTACTGGCCATCCGCACCGGCCTGGCCGTCTGGCGCCGCGAGATTTGCGTCGAGGATGAGTAAAGGAGCAGCGCAAGCTGAACGGGCGCACGGCGGGGGAACCACGGCGGGGTTGGCCCCGCCGAACTCATCCGCGCGAGCACCAGCCCATCGCCGCCGCTCGTAGCGACCGGTTCCCCTCCACACCGGTTACACCGATGCGTCGCGATCAGCTCATTTCCACTCTTTTCCATTGGATGCGGATCATCGCGTTCGTCACGGATGCGGCCTCGATCCAGGCGATCCTGGCCCACATCGGCGA
>SLKC01000165.1 GCA_007134775.1 Ectothiorhodospiraceae bacterium
ATCACGAGCGCAGCGATGAGGAAGATCGGGTTCGTGAGGATCGCGACCGACAGCGTGCGGAACGCGGTCGCCGCGCCGCGCACCGCGCCGACGAGTCGCGCGCCCATGCCCGCCTGTAGTAGCTGCGCGCCCTGGTTCAGCCCGAGCATCGCGGGCCCGAGCGCGCCGAGCGGGGCGGCGAGCATGCCCGCCATCTGCCCGAAGTCGCCGAAGCGGAACGCGAGGTTCTCCATCACGCCGCCGAGCCGCTCCATCGGCGTAGCGGTGTCGTTCGCTATACCCGCCTGCTGCTCGGTCATGCCCTCGGCGTCGGCGACCTTCCCGGTGTAGTGCTCGAACTCCTCGGCAGTGAGCCCGGTCGCGGCGAGTAGCTCGCCCATGTCGCCCTCGGCGTCGTTCACCGCACCGCCGAGCACGTTCAGCGCGTCGCGCGAGTCCATGCCGTTGGCTTGCATCGCGGCGAGCAGCCCGGTCGTCTCGTCGAGCCCGAGCCCGAGCGCGTCGAGCTCCTCGCCGCTATTGCGGAACTGCCGCCCGATCCGATCGAGGGGCACGCCGAGCTCGTTCGTGAGGTAGGTCAGCGTGTCGACGTTCTCGCCGGCCTCCTCGACGGGAATGTTGAAGGCGCCGAGCGCGCGCGAGCCGAGCTCGATCGCTTTCTCGAAGTCCTGCCCGGTCGCGTCGGCGTAGTCGTCCCACACCGGGAGGAGCTCGGTCATGGTGTCGAGATTGTCGACGCCTCGCTGCGAGAGGAGCTCCATCCCGGCCGCGGCGTCGTTCGAGGAGAACGTCCAGTCGGTGATCCCGTCGATCGCCGAGCGGATCGCCGAGTCGCTCTCGCCGAGACGACCCGACATGCGCCCGATCGCGGCAGTGCTGTCGCCTGCGCTGCGCGCGAACCCTTCGAGCCCTGCGCCACCCGCGACGGTCGCGAGCGCGCCCTGCACCGACCCGAGCGAGTCGGTGAGCCCGCCGAGTGACTCCTCGGCATCGGCGACACCTGCGTCGATCTCGCTGCTGATCTCGTCGCCGAGCCCATCGAACGCACCCGCGGCGTCGTCGGCTGCTGCGCTTGCGGCCTCACCGATCTCGTCGAAGGCGCCCCCGACGTCGAGGTCGAGCCCGCCGACCGCCTCGTCGATCCCGCTCGCGAGCGCACCGCCAGCGTCGGCACCAGCGGCGGCGAAGCTGGCGTCGATCCCGTCGAGGGCCTCGACGATCGAGTCGCCGAAGTCAGCGCCCGCGGACTCACCCGCTGCGCCGAGATCGTCGCCCAGCCCGTCGGCTGCGCCGGTCACACCGTCGACGAGTGCTTCACCGCCCGCGGTGCCCGCGTCGCCGAGCGCGTCGCCGACGTCGCCCGTCGCTGCGTCGATCGCGTCGGTGAGCTCCTCGCCGGCGAGCTCTCCCGCTTCGCCGATCGCCGAGGCGAAGTCGTCGGAGAACGGATCAGCGTCGCCGAGTATCTCGACGAACACTTCGCCGAGCTTGGACATGCCGCCCTCCAGCCGTTGCCCGGCGCGCCCGGGAACTTGTGCGGGATGCTACCGAAGCGCTATGCGCGCACGGGCTATGTCGCCCCGCTCGCCGCGCGGGCTGCCGACTCGAACGCGGCCATCTCGGCGTCGGCCGACCACGTGCCCTCGTCGATCGTCGAGACGTTCTCGCCCGACGGCGGTCGTTCGAGCTTCGCGTCGAGCTCGGCTCGGCGCTTCGCGTCGGCGTTGCGCGTGAGCCAGTAGTAGACGAGGTTCAAGTAGCGGTCGGGCGGGAGCTCGTCGGGATCGACGTTACGTGCAGCGCACCAGCCGTCGAAGATCGGCCATGAGTCGCGGGCGGTCGCCGCTAGCCGCGCCGCGACCCAGTAGGGCGCCCAGCGACCTGCGACATGAGCCACTTCACGACGTCGGCGACGTCGCCCACGTCGAGATCATCGTCGGCGTCCTCCAGCCGGGCGCGCATCACGTCGTACTCGCCGTCGGCGAGCCCCGCCTTGAGCCAGTCCCACGTGCGCTGCGTCATGGTCAGCTTCGCGCCGCCGCCCTCGTCGTCGTCCTCGTCCTGCTCCTCGTGATCGAGAACGGGCAGCATCACGCTCGCGACCTTCTGCGGAGTGAAGTGGTAGAGGTGATCGTCGAGCTCGAACTCGATCACCTCGCGCCGCTTCGCCTTCGTCTGGAACTGCTTCACCATGAGTCACGTCTCCTCGCGCACCGGGTCGACGTCGCGACGATAGCAGCGGGCTCGCACGTGCTAGGTGAAGTCGGCCGGCGTGAGCCGCTCCATCGCGTCGGTGAGGAAGGGCACGCCCTTGACGCCGCTCACCTCGGGACGGAACACGAACGTGCCGCCGCGCGGCTTGAAGCGCAGCACCTTCGCGCGACGCGGCACGATCGTGCCCTGCCCGTCGTTCGCGGTGCCCTCGTGCTGGTAGATCGCGTGGTCGGCCTCGACGACGACGCGCGCGGTGATCTGCGTCCCGTCGACGACGGCCGTCTCGGCGATCGTGGCGTTACGCATCTGCCCGGTGTCGACGCGACCGGCGACGGTGATGTTCGCCTTCGCGTAGTCGCGACAGCGGCCCGCCCCGCGCTGCATCGCACGAGCTACGTCGTCGCGCAGGAACCCAGCGACCGCGCCCTGGTCGACCTTCGCCGTCACCCGCACGTTCGCCACTTCCGCTCCTGACCTGCGAGAACGCGACAGGATCGCGCGAGAGCGGCGCTAGTCGTCGCTCGTGTGCGCCGGGTCGTCGTCGTCCTCGATCTCGTCGTCCTGCTGCTGCTCGTCGCCAGCGGGAGCCGTTGACGTCTCGCGCTGCCCGCTGGTCGAGACGATGCGGATCGTGCCCGCAGCAGCCCGTCGTAGCACGCTCTCGTCGAGCTCGACGTCGGCCCGTTCGCCACGGTCGAGACGCGAGGTGTTCACGATGCCCTCGATCACCGCACGCTGCCCGTCGAGCCCGGCTGCGCGCAGCGCTGCGACCTTCGCCGGCTTGCGTGCCGAGCTCGGGTAGTCGTCGACGTCGTGCTGCTCGGCGAGCTCGTCGAGCTCGGCGACGGTGCGCTGCTCCAGCCCCATGCGATGCTCCTCGGTCACTCGGAGGGTACGTGCTGCGGACACTTGCACGAGGGGATCGCGATCGTCGCCGACCACTGCCCGCCAGCGCAGCCGCCCGACGGGCCGAGCGCAGACCATGAGCCGAGACGGAACGTGCCCGGGTCGGCGTCGTCGTCGAGGTAGCAGCAGAGCAGCACCTCGCGCACGATCGCTGCGTCGCGTGTGAGCCCGAGCGCCGAGTCCGTCACTGCGTCGGCGTCGGGCGGGCGCCCCTGGTCGTCGACGGTCGGTGTGCAGCGCAGCACGCCGACGATCACGTCGAGCGCGTACTCGATCGGGTGGCAGCGCTGCGCACCGCTGTCCTCCTGCGGGAACGGTGCGACGGGGTAGAGCCGCTGCGGTGCGACCCACGCCTGCCCGTTGCGGCTGCCGCTCGTCTCGCACACGTCCCACGGTGCCGACTGTCCCGGGTGCACGAACGCTCGGCACACGGGCACGGCGTAGCGGTCGAGCTCGCCCTTCACGCAGTCGAGGAGCTCGACGAGCTCGGGCCCCACGTTGTCGACGACCTCGGGATGCTCGGGCATCACGCGCCCCCGTAGGTCGTCGCCGTCGGGCGCTTGCGTCCGCGCGGGACGTGCACCGTCGAGCGGGCGGGCGGCTCGGTCTGCGAGCGAACCCACGAGTCGACCTGCCAGAGCCCGGTGTTCCCCGCTTCGAGCCCCTCGAACACGTCGAGCACACCGACGGTCACGCCCTCGCGGGTGATCGTCTGCACACGCTGCGGGAGATCGCACTCGCGCCCGCGCAGCGCCTTCGCCATCTCGCACGCGAGCACGCCCGCGGCGATCTGCCCGCCCTTCGGCACGGGCACCCCCCAGCGGTAGCGCACCGACCACGTGCCGGGCCCGTCGTCGGCGGCGAGATCGTTACAGCGCGGCCAGTCCTCGCCGTCGGTGCGCACGAGCTCGGTGCGCCCGTCGACGCGGTACGCAGTCGGGTCGAGCGGCTCGTCGTCGATCGTCACGGCGAGGATCGAGTCGACCGGGCCCGGGAGCGTGATCGCCGGCACGTGCGTGCACGAGCAGCGAGTGCCGCACGTCGCACACGCGATGTTGTGCCACTGCCCAGCGAGGAGCACGGGCGACCATGCTGCGGGCCCGCCGGCGTGCGCGATGCCCGAGCGCCCGCCGTAGGTCGTGCCCGTGCAGTCCTCGCGGCACGGTCGCACCGTCACCTCGCAGAGCCCGAACAGCCGACGAGTCCACTGCCAGAGGTACGCAGTCGCCGCCTCGATCACGTCGTCGGACGTCACCTGCGCGACGCCCTCGGGAAGCGTCTCGCCCGGCTCGGCGTCGTCGAGCTCGGCGAGCGAGTCGCAGCCCGTCGGCACGATGATGGGCCACTCGCACGGAGCGGTGCGGATGCTGGTGCTCTGCGACTCGGGCATCTCGACGACCTCCTCGACTGCGTGAAGCCTACGGGCGAGCGCCGTCTCGGTGCGCGAGGTGACGCCCGCCCGTAGGCCGTCGAGCGAGGACTACTCGGGCACCTCGCCGTCGTCGAGGTTCCATGCGTAGTCGGGCATGTCCTGCGCACCGCAGTCGACCTCGGGCGGCGCGATCACGGTCGTGCGCATGAGGTGGTGCTCGCGCGACTGCATCGGGACCGACAGCGGGCCCGGCGTGTGCTCGGCGTCGGTGCCGATCACTTCGTACGGGCCCACGCCCCAGCCGCCGGCGCCTCGCGTGTGACCCGACACCGAGAACGTGGTCGCACCGTTCTCGATCTCGACGTCGCCGAGCACGCCCGGCACGACGAAGGGCAGCAGCAGGTAGCCGTAGGTCGTCGGCTCGCCCGGCTGGCAGTCCTCACCGGGCACGCCGGTCCAGAGCTCTAGCGCGAAGCTGTCGACGTTCGCGCCCTGGAAGCCGCGCACACCGACTGCGGTGCCGTCGTAGTCCTCCTCGATCACGACGTTACTCACGAGCTCCAGCAGCGACGGGTCGACCTCGCAGAACTCGATCTCCAAGTCCCACCGCTTGAACTGGTCGCGCGACTTGTCCGAGACGCAGAGGTCGCCGTCGGCGTTTTTCTGCTCGATGTCGTCGCCCTCGGCGACTTCGGAGCTCATCCCGACGGAGACGAACCCCTTCGTGACGACGAGCGAGGACTCGGCCTCGGCTGCGGGAGGGTTCCCGCACTCGTCGAGGCGGGTGATGCGCAGACGCTTGCCGCGCACGACGGTGAAGCACTTCGCTGAGGTGGGCATGAGCCGATCTCCTCGTGGGAGCGGTCAGCCCGGCCCATCTGCCAGCGGCGACGCGATGATCGTAGCAGCCGACTAGTCGGCGTCGTCGGTGCCGGGCCCGACGTCGAGCTCGTTCACGATGCCCGCGCGGCGCTTCCCTCGACGCTCGGCGGCGAGCACCTCCTCGACGTCCCACTCGCCCGCGTCGACCTTGCCGAGCACCTCGTCGACGGTCGCGTCGCTCACCCGCGCGTCGAAGTCCGAGCTCGACCCGGTGACGCTCTGCGGCCCTGCGTGATCGGGTGGGCCCGCATGATCGGGACGTCGCGGCCCGTTGCCCGCGCGGCGCGGGGCAGCGCTCGCCGCTGCGTGACTCGGGACGTTGATCCCGTCGTCGAGGATGGTGCGCGGCATGTCGTCGCCTTCCTACGCGCTCTCGGCGGTCTGCACGAGCACCGCGCCCGTTGCGCACTCCCACCCGACGGCGTAGAGCCGCTGCGCGATCACGCTCACGTCGTTGTTCTCGCGGTCGAGGTAGTGGTCGGCGTCGGGCATCACGAACACGTCCGAGCGACGCACGTGCGGGCGCCCGGTCGCGTAGACCCAGCGCTCACCCGCGCCCGCGGGCGTGCCGTCGGGCCCCACGTTCTCGACGTCGTAGCCCGCGCCGGCGGCGACGAGCGTGCCGAGCATCGTCTCTAGCCGCTGTCCCTGCCGAGAGATCAGCCCCGACGTCGCGTGCGGCCCGAGACGCCGCGGGAGGTGCACGACGCCCTGCCCGCCGTAGGTCGTGCCGAGATACTCCTCCAGCAGCCCGAGCCCCTCGTGCACCGGGACAGCATCACCGGCGCCCGGTGTGAGGTCAGTCGCACCGACGAACGTGCTCGTGTTGTCGACGTCGCCGTGCATGATCGCCCGCTCGACCTGCCGCTCCTCGATCAGCGCGAGGTGCGCACGTGCACGCTCCTCGGCTTCGTCGAGCGAGCGCGAGAACGCCGAGCAGCGGTAGCGGCCGAACACTGCGAACGGCATCGCGTGCACGAGCTCGCCCACACCGTCGCCGTTCTCGATCTCGATCGGCACGCCCGCCGGCTCGTCGCACACGACCGACACTGCACCGCCCATCCCGCAGTCGAAGGGCTCCCACTCGACGCCCATCTCCCAGCGCGACTCGGGGTTCGAGATCATGTTCGCGACCGAGAACAGCCCGAAGCGCAGCCCCTCCCGAGTCGGCGGCGACACGTAGGTCGCGGGTGCGACGTTCGGCACCTCGATCGTGCTCATCGGCTGCTCCTCGAAGTAGTGGGCCCGGGGACGATGATCGCCCCCGGGCCCGGTTCGCTCCGCTCCGCTGCCCGGGAGGCTAGCGGTCTACTCGGCGCCGTTCGCCTCGGTGCCGTCGTGCGCGATCACGACACCGCCGTGCGTGGCGCCGGTCGCCTCGACGGGCACCGTCACCTCGCGAGAGTCGTGCCCGCGCTTCGCGACGAGCCAGCCCTCCTCGGTGAACAGCGCCGTGAAGTCGTTCGTCTCCAGCAGCGCGGAGTCAAAGATCGCTTCGAGCGTGATGAGGTCCGAGCTCCCGCGCACCCACGTGCCGGCGGCGTAGAGCAGGAACGACACCTCGGACGGCCACTCGGTGAACGCGCTCGCGTCGCCGCTGAGGTCTTGGTAGTTGTAGACCCACTGCGGTGCGATGCCGCGCTCGCCGAAGTGCTGCCCGATCACGGCGTTCGTCACGTTCTCGATCGGCACACCCAGCCGGCGCGACAGGTCCGAGCGGATCAGCCCTCGCGTCCAGTAGGGGAACACGGCCTCCAGCGTCGTGCCCCGACCCATGCGGTGCACGTAGCGGTAGTGCTCGGCCTGGAGCTCGATCGCGGTGAGCAGCGGCGCGAACGCACCGACCTGCCCGGCGGGCATCGCCACTGCGTCCGACCCGTCGGCGATCGCGTCGATCACGCGACCCGCCATGCGGTGCTGGTGGGCAGTGAGCGCGCCCTCGATCGTGCGCTCGGTGAGCTCGGGGTAAGCGCGGTTCTGGAGCAGCCCAGCAGTGATGCACAGCCCGGCGACTGCGAGCCGCGACTCCTCGAAGTCCTCGCACTCGACCTTGAAGCACGGCTTCCCGCCCTCGGTCGGGTCGCCCTGCTCGTCGAGCGCGTACTCGCCTTCCTCGTCGTTCGCTTCGGTGAACGAGAACCCGGTGTTCGCGAACAGCGAGGCGAAGTCGGGCCCCTTCGTGAAGCGGATGCCGCCTCGCGAGACGCCGACCTCGGGCAGCGAGAGCAGCCCCTCGCTCGACTCCAGCGCGGGAGCGAGCGAGTAGTCCGTCTCGGACGGTGCGCACCAGCCACCCGCGGCGACGAGCGAGCCGCCCGGCAGCCGGCTCTCGTCGACCGCGCGTGCGAGCACCTCCATGCCGTCGTCGCCCGAGCTCGCGACGAGCTCCTGCGGGAAGTGCTTCCGCAGCCCGAGCACGCCCACGCTGCGGGACAGCCGCCGCCCGCTGCGGTGCGCGGCGACGTACTGCTGCGCGTTCACGCCCGAGGAGTGATCCGAGAGCGCGACCGCTGCGTCGCGTGCGGTCGTCGCGGCGCCCTCGCGCTGTCCGCGCAGGTCGCCCGACGCGACGAGTGAGAGCGGCCCGTCCTGCTCGGTCCCCTCCTCGCGCGGTGCGTGACCCGACTGCCGACGGCGCACGCCGGCGATCGTGACGCTGATCGGGCCCGAGCTCGCGGCGACCGCCTCGCGCTCGACGCTCTCGGCGCCCTCGACCTCGCCGCCCTCGTCGTCGCCCTCGACGGCTTCGGCGGTGCTGTCGTCGGCGCTCTCGCCCTCGGCGTCGTCGCCCTCGGCGGTCGCTTCGGCGTCGTCGCCCTCGGCGTCGCTCTCGCCCTCGGG
>SLKC01000051.1 GCA_007134775.1 Ectothiorhodospiraceae bacterium
AGCCAGCCGGCGGAGTGCAGGCAGAAGTTGACCCCGGCCAGCCCCGTCGCGAGCAGCGTGTTGGTCGACTCGGTTGCGGCCTGGGCGTCAGGGATCTTCGACGCGGTCAAGGCACCGCCGGAGCGGAACGGCACGCCGAGGCGGCGGGCCAGCTGGGCCGCCCCATAGAGCACGAGCGATGGCTCCGGCGTGCCGAACGTCGGTGCGCCCGACTGCATCGACATCGACGAGGCGAACATGCCGAAGATGGCCGGTGCGCCGGGGCGTACGAGCTGAGTGAAGGCAATGCCGGCCATCGCTTCGGCGAGCAGCTGGGTGAGTGTGCCCGCGATCGTGACCGGCGACATCGCCCCCGCGAGGATAAAGGGTGCAATGATGCAGGCTTGGTTATTGCGTGCATAGACCTTCGCCGCCCCGAGCATGGTCTCGTCGAAGACCATGGGCGAGTTGGCGTTGATCAGGCTGGTAACCACCGTATTGTTGGCGACGAACTCTTCGCCGAAGACGCGTTTCGCCATCTCGACGGTATCCTGGGCGCGATCGGGGTGCGTGACCGAGCCCATGAAGCACTTGTCGCTGTATTTGATGTGGCTGTAGACCATATCGAGGTGGCGCTTGTTGACCGGCAGGTCGACCGGCTCACAGATCGTGCCACCCGAGTGGTGCAGCGAAGAGGTTGTGTACGCGAGCTTCACCAGGTTCTGGAAGTCCTCCAGGGTCGCGTAGCGGCGGCCATTGTCCAGATCGCGCACGAAGGGGCAGCCGTAGCCCGGGACAAAGACGGTGTTCTTGCCGCCGATACGCACACTGCGCTCGCTGTTGCGCGCGTGCTGCGTGTACTCGGCGGGGGCGTTGTCCTGGATCAATTTGCGCGCAAGGCCACGGGGGATGCGGACGCGCTCGCCGTCGACCTCGGCGCCGGCATCGCGCCACAGCTGCAGGGCCTCCTCGTCCTCGCGGAATTCGATGCCGATCTCCTCGAGCACGGTCTCGGCGTTGTACTCGATTAGCTCCAGACCTTCCTGGTCGAGCACCTCATAGTAGGGCACCTTGCGCGTTACATACGGGGCGCGGCTCGCGGACTGGGCGCCCGAGCGTGCCGCCTGGCGCGCCGCCCGACCGCCACCACCTCTGCGTCGTCTCTCGCTCATGGTCGTGCTCCTGATCGCGTCTCGGATGGCCTGCAGGAACGGCCGCTCGGCCGTTCACCGGCATAACGCTGAAGTATGCCGCCAAGGCGTCCACCCTCGCTGGCTCGTTGGCGACACGCAGATAGCTGCGGACGCCACCCGATGTGCCGCATGCAGGAGAAGCGGGCACGCGCTGGGGGGCGGATGTCCCCCGGGGGAAGGGAGGGCGTCGATGCTGCCATTGACGTGCTGCCTTCCTTCGCTGTCGGGTACACCCGATCGGCTGGGGCGTCGCGGGTGACTACAGTCGCCGGCGCATCTGGGCCTCGTAGTGCTCGCGCTGGCGGCGTGCGGCGGTGACGGAGTTGCGCATGAGGATTGAGGCGGTGACCGGCCCGACGCCACCCGGTACCGGCGTGATCCAGCCCGCAACCTCGGCGCAGGAGTCGTAGTTGCAGTCGCCGACGACGCGCTCGCGGCCGTCGTCGTCGATGACTTGGTTGATGCCGATGTCGATCACGACGGCGCCCGGCTTGATCATGTGCCCGGTCAGCAGGTCGGGCTTGCCGACGGCGACGAAGACGACATCGGCTCGGCGGGAATGGATCGCGACATCGCGCGTCATGTGGTGGCAGACAGTCACGGTAGCGCCCTCGGCCATCAGGAGGAAGGCGATCGGCTTGCCCACGATTTCGGAGTGACCGATGATCGTCGCCTCCATGCCCTCGATGCGCATGCCGGTGTGGCGCAGCAGCTCAACCGAGGCCATCGCGGTGCACGGGGCCAGGTCGAGTTCGCGATAGACGATGTTGCCGATCGAGGCGGGGTGCATTCCCTCGACGTCCTTGAGTGGATCGACTGCCGCCTGCAGCTGCTTGATCGACAGGCCATCCGGGATGGGGCGCTGGATGATGATGCCCGTCACCCGCGGATCGACGTTCAGGGCCCAGATCGCTGCATGGGCCTCCTCGGCCGTAATCTCGGCGGGAAAGTGGCGCTCCTCGAACTCAATGCCGACGCGATCGCAGTTGCGCCGCTGATTGCGAACATAAAACTCCGCGGCGGGATTCTCGCCGATACTGACTGAGACCAGTTTCGGCGCCCAGCCGGCGGACTTGAGCTGGGAGACCTGTTGCATGACGTCGGCAAGGATCTGGTTGGCGACTTCACGGCCGTTGATGTCTTTCTCGCCCATATTGTGATGTTCCCGAGCGGTCTTGGAGGGGATTGCCCAGTCGTGATGCGCGCGTATTGTACGCACTGCGTGGCACGGGGCACAGTTGCGTCTGGTCGAACCGGGTCGGGCGGATGGCCGCGCGATCCTGGGGACGTGCCGGCGCCCGCTGGAGGCGCTCGCCTCGGGACGGAGCGGCAGCGATCCTGCGCCTGCCCCCCGACAGGAGATGTGCAATGAAGTCACACGCGCGTGTGGTCGTTGTCGGCGGGGGCTGCGCCGGCGCCAGTGTGCTCTATCATCTGGCCCTCGCCGGCTGGTCCGATGTCGTGCTGTGCGAGCGTGAGGCGCTGGCAGCGGGGGCGACGGCCCGTGGTGCTGGCGTTTTGGCGCCGTTCAGCGCCGAGCCAACCCTGCGCGAGATCCATTGCACCACGGCGCGACTGGCTGATGCCTTCGCCGAGGATCCAGCGACGGCGTTCGAGTGCACGGCTTGTGGTGATCTGCGTCTGGCACGTACGCAGGATCGTATGGACGAGCTGCGACGCTATGCGAGTTGGGCGCGGGCGGTTGGTGTGTCCTGTGAACTGCTCACGCCGGCGGATGCTCGTGGGAGCTGGCCGCTTGCAGCGGACTGCGAACTCGTCGGCGGTCTTTATCAGCCCCAGGGCAGACGCATGGATCCGGTGGCTCTGACGCGGGGCCTGGCGGTGGGGGCGCGTGATCACGGTGCGGAGGTGTACGAGGGAACGGCGGTTGCTGCGGTTCAGCGCAATCGGCGCAGCGGAGAGTGGGTGGTATCGACCAATCGGGGCGATATCGTGTGCGAGCATGTGGTGACGGCGCTTGGCAGCGACGCGGGCGCCGCCATCGCGAAATGGTTCGGCGAATCGATTCCCGTTGTTTCGCTGCGCCATCGTTACTGGCGCAGCGACGGGTCGGTCGAATGGCCGTCATCTCGGCTTCCGGGGTATGAAGGCCCACTGCCCACGTTGCATGTGCCCGATGACGGCTTTTCGTTCTATCCGATCGCTGAGGCGCTCGGATTCGAGGTGTTCCCGGCCGACGTGGCCGCCGCCCCCGAGGAGGCAGGCACCGGCCAAAGGGACAAGGCAACACCGGCGCACTCTGACGGTGACGCGATTGCGTGGGGGGCCGCCGCTTCTGCATGGGTGCCAGCGGTCGCCGGCGCGGACGCCGGGCACTGGGTCGATGGCCGCGTCGCCTACAGCCCGGATGGCCGCCCGCTGGTCGGCCCGCTCTTCGGTCTGCCCAATGTCTGGCTCGCGGAGGCTCTGAGTCGGGGTACGGCGAGTGCCGGCGGGGTGGGGCGGCATCTGGCAGCGATGATCGCCGAGGGAGAACCGGGGATCGATATGGCCCCGTTGCACCCGCAGCGTTTCGGCTCGCACGTACGCGACGACTATGCGGTGGCGGCTGCCCGGGTGGCCTATACCCACAGCCTGGCACGGACGCAGGAGCCAACGGGGGGAGCGCAGGCAGAGTTCGCGCTCAAGCAGGCACCGGTCAGCGACCGCCTGCAGGCCCGCGGTGCGCGTTTCGGCGAGCGCAACGGTTGGGCCGAGGTGGTGGACTTCAACACCACACATACCGCGACGGAAGCTGGCGGGGTTGCCGGTGAGCAAGGGCCTGACCACCGTCCTTCGGTGGCGGCGCAATGTCGGGCCGTGCGCGAGCGCGTGGGCCTGATCGAGGCGAGTGCGCTGGCCAAGTACGAACTGTCGGGGTCCGGTGCGTTCGCCCTGCTGCGCTCGTTCTGTGCCAGCCCTCTGCCGGATCCGGGCGAGATCGGACCGGGATATGCACTGCGTCCCGCTGGGCGCGTTGATGGTGTGTTCACGATCGCGCGCCTTGCCGAGAATCGCTTTTACCTCGTGGCCGAAGCCGTCGCCGAGCGCCACCTCGAGGACCGTCTCGTTCGAGGCCTGCCCGGCGACGGCAGCGTGCGCCTGGACAATGTCAGCGACGACTGGGGCGTGCTGGTCGTGGCGGGGCCGCATGCAGACCGCCTGCTCCACCGCATCTGCCGTGATGACCTCGGCGATGCGGCGTTTCCGCGGATGAGCTGGCGCGATCTGCCGATCGGCAGGGCCCGTGCCCGCGTCCTGCGCATCGACCCGGTGGGCGAGCGGGGTTGGGCGCTGCACCACAAGCTGCCGCTGCAGGGATATCTTTACGATTTGCTGGTCGCGGCCGGCACCGATCTGGGGCTCGAGCCCATCGGGCGGCGTGCGTGGGAGTCACTGCGTCTGGAGACGTCGTGCCGCCAGTGGGGGGAGGATATCGGCCCCTATCGCAGCGCCGTCACCGCGGGGCTGGTCGATTGTCTCGACTGGAGCGTGGATTTCGTGGGGCGCGCCGCGGTGGAGCAGGAGATCGCGACGCGACCGCCTGAACGCTGGGTCACGCTCGGCGTGGAGACGGCGGCTGTGGAGCCGCAGGGTGGCGAACCGCTGTGGCATGGGGATCGCGTCGTCGGTTGGAGCACGTCGGCTGGCTACGGCCATACCGTCGAGCAAGTGATCGCGCTCGGTTACGTCGAGTCGGCTCTCGCCGAAGCGGGCGCCCGGCTGCAGATCGAGGTGCTGGGTGAGCGGCTGGCGGCTGAGGTGTTGCACAGCGCACCCAGTGATTCACGAGGGGAGCGTTCCGGCTCATGACGCGGTATCCTGTTGGGCTGGATTTGGACGTGAGCCTGGGAAACATCCTAGGGTTCCAGGCATGAGGCAAACCAACGGGCGATCGGTTGGCCGCGTGCGGTCGCCGCCAGTGCCCGGCAACGCAAAAAGGTGAGAGATGAAGATACTGGTTCCCGTGAAAAGGGTGGTCGATGCCTACGTCAAGGTCCGCGTCAGGAGCGACGGTTCGGGCGTCGAGACCAACAACATCAAGATGTCGATGAACCCGTTCGACGAGATCGCGGTCGAGGAAGCAGTGCGCCTGAAGGAGGCCGGGACGGCCAGCGAGGTCATCGCCGTGACTATCGGCGGGTCGCAGGCCCAGGAGCAGCTGCGCACGGCACTGGCGATGGGCGCGGATCGGGCGATGCTGGTGGAAGCCGATGAAGGGCTACAACCGCTCGCGGTCGCCAAGACCCTCAATGCCGTGTGCGACCAGGAATCGCCGGACATGGTGATCATGGGCAAGCAGGCGATCGATGACGATGCCAACCAGACCGGGCAGATGCTTGCAGCACTGCGGGGTTGGGCGCAGGGAACCTTCATCTCGGCGCTCGAAGTCGGTGAGGGCGAGGCCACGATCACGCGCGAGATCGATGGCGGGCTGGAGAAGCTGAAGCTTCCCCTGCCGGCGATCGTGACGGTCGATCTGCGCCTCAACGAGCCGCGTTATCCGAAGCTGCCGAATATCATGAAGGCCAAGAAGAAGCCGATCGAGCAGACCACGACCGCGGACCTCGGGGTCGAGACGAGCACGGGCCTGACGCAGGTCCGGGTCGAGGAGCCGCCCGCACGCAAGGGCGGTGTCAAGGTCGATAGCGTCGCCGAACTGGTCGACAAGCTGAAGAATGAGGCAAAGGTGATCTGATGGCTATTCTCGTCTATGCGGAACACGATGGCAGTGCCCTGACTTCAGGTGCACTTTCGGCGCTCGCTTGTGCCCAGCAGATCGGTGGCGAGATCGATGTGCTGGTGACGGGCAGTGGCGTCGACGAAGCCGCTGCGGCGGCTGCAAAGGTCGCCGGTGTGCGCAAGGTGCTCGTCGCGGATGCGTCGCACCTCGAGCATCATCTGGCGGAGAATGTCGCCCCGGTCATCGAGGCGGTGGCGGCTGACTACGAGTATATCCTCGCTGCGGCGACGACGAGCGGCAAGAACATTATACCGCGCGTGGCGGCAAGGCTTGATGTCCAGCAAATCTCTGACATCAGCGGCGTCGAAGCGCCGGATACGTTTGTACGCCCGATCTACGCGGGCAACGCGCTCGCGACGGTTCGCTCGGAGGACCCGAAGAAGGTCATCACGGTGCGCACGACCTCGTTCGATCCGGTTGCAGCGGAAGGGGGCGAGGCCACCGTCGAGTCCGTCGATCCGGGCGCGGATGCCGGCCTGACGCAGTTCGTTGGGGCTGAGGTCAGCAGCTCCGAGGGCCCGGAACTGACCACGGCTCGCATTGTCGTGTCGGGCGGGCGCGGTCTCGGCTCGGCGGAGAACTTCAAGCTCATCGAGGAACTTGCCGAGGAACTGGGTGCCGCGGTCGGTGCCAGCCGCGCCGCCGTCGATGCCGGCTATGTGCCCAACGACTACCAGGTGGGCCAGACGGGCAAGGTCGTAGCGCCCGATCTCTACATCGCCATCGGGATTTCAGGGGCGATTCAGCACATGGCCGGTATGAAGGAGTCGAAGGTGATCGTTGCCATCAACAAGGATCCGGAGGCACCGATCTTTGAGGCGGCCGACTATGGACTGGTGGCCGATCTGTTCGAAGCAACCCCGGAACTGAAGAAGGCATTGACCGCGGCCTGACGCCGTTCCCATGATACCCCGAGCCAGGGAAGGCTCGGGGGGGATGTGACTGAGCGGGGGGCGTGCCACGCTGTGCGGTCCGGACACTCGGCGAGGTTGGTGCCATGAATACCTCACCGGCAATCGTTCTCGTGGTCATCGGGCTTGTGCTCGTCGCGCTCGGGCTGGTTGCCCTCACAGGGGCTCTCGACTGGTTCGGCCGCCTGCCCGGCGACATCCGCATGGAGGGCGACAACAGCCGGGTCTTCATCCCGATCACCTCGATGGTGGTCGTCTCCCTCGTGCTCAGCATTCTCGTCAATCTCCTGTGGCGGTTTTTCCAGTGACTCCCTGTCAGCGTGTGGGGCCGAGGCGGGCGCCACGGCCTGCTTGGGGGCGGTAGCGACGAGCCATCGTATCGGTGATATTGTGGGTATCGCCTCCGGGCGCGGCGCGACCGTCCCTGGTTTGCGTGGCCGCCGCTCAGGAGGGGGCGTGATGCCGCGGCGGGGGGAGATCGATGGATGGAGATGGGGAGCGACTGGACGACGAGTCGGTCATTGATCTCGGCCGCCTGAGCCGTTCCTGTCAGGATTGCTCGCTGCGCGGCCTCTGCCTCCCCGATGGCCTCGAGGCGGCAGACATCGAAATGCTCGAACGCGTTGTCCACCAGCGCCTGCCGTTGGATCGCGGTGAGGAGCTCTTCCGCGCGGAGGAAGAGTTCGTCAACCTCTACGTCGTGCGCAGTGGCACGATACGGACGACACAGCCGACAGCCCCCGGCGACGAGCAGGTGATCGGGTTCCACCTGCCTGGGGAGTTGCTCGGCCTCGATGCCATCAGTACCGGGCGCCATCAGTGCAACGCGCTCGCACTCGACCGCACGAGCGTCTGTGCCATCCCCTTCAACCAGCTCGAACAGGTCGCCGTACGGGTGCCGGCGCTGCAGCAGCAGCTGTTGCGCATCATTTCGCGGGAGATGGTCGAGGATCACAATCATCTGGCCGCCCTGGGGCGGCGTTCGGCGCACGAGCGACTGGCGCTGTTTCTCTACAGCCTCTCTGAGCGCCTGGAACGGAGTGGACATGGTGGGGATCAGTTCAGTCTCAGCATGTCGCGCGCCGACATCGCCAGCTACCTCGGCCTCGCCCTGGAGACGGTCAGCCGCCTCATGACCCGATTGGCGGACGAGGGCGTGATCGCCATCGACCGCCGCCGTCTGCGCATCGTCGACCACGGTCTGCTGGCGGAGGCGGCGGGCAATCCATCGCGGAGAGATTGCGCCCCGCTGCGCTCGGGGCGGACGGGGTCGTACTGAGGCCGGTGTGCTACCCACGGCAGCTGTAGCAGATTGAGTCAATAGTGGGAGGGCGTTCATGCTGCTGCTCGAACGCATCGCCGAGGAGAGGATCAGTGACGCGCGTGATCGCGGGGATCTCGCCGGCCTGCCCGGCGAGGGCCGACCCCTGCCGGCCGAGGACCTCGAGCTCGTGCCGCGCGAGCTGCGACCCGCCTACCGGTTGCTCAAGAATGCTGGTTACTTGCCCGAGGATGTGGCGCTGCGCCGCGATATCGCCGATGCGGAGGCGCTGCTCCACGCCGCGCGCGACAGCGAAGAGCGCGCAGAAGCGAGTGCGCGGTTACGACTGCTGCTCAACCGTCTGGGCAGTCAGCGCGCCGTATCGCTGGCGACGCAAGAGCGTTACTACCAACGCATCCTTGCGCGGGTGGAGGCCGCCGGCGACGAGCGGTGACCGCTGCTGAGAAGCGCGCGAGGATGATGGTAGACTAGATACATGCGTGAATACGTGAATAGACGCTGGATCGCATGCCTACACTGTTGATGAATCTGCGCAGTGTGCCCGATGACGAGGCCGAAGAGGTGCGCGAGCTGCTGCGCAAGCACCATATCGACTTCTATGAGACGCCGCCCAGCCGCTGGTTCATCTCGATGGGCGGCATCTGGCTCCCCGACGGCGCACCCGTTGATGCGGCCCGGCGGGCGCTGGCCGAGTACCAGTGTGAGCGCCGTGAACGCATGCGTGCCGAATACGAGCGGCGCAAGCAGGCAGGGGAGGTCGACACGTTCGCGACCGTGCTGCGCCGCGAACCCGCGCGGGTGATTCTCTATACGGCGGTCTGTGCCGGCCTGCTCTACCTGATGACCGTTCCCTTCCTCCACATCGCCGGCTGAGGCTCGCACTGGGCGCGCGGCTAGACCGGCGACCCCGTTTCGGGATCGCCCAGCACGCCTGTGCGGGTGCTCTCCAGATCGGTCTCCCCGCAGTGCTCGAGGATGAAGGCGCGTGCGCGGTCCCGCAGGCGCAGCGCGGCGTCCCAGTCATCGCCATCGGGTGCGATCGGATCGCCGATGTGCACCGCAATGCGTCCGGGCCGCGGTGACCAGGAGTTGCCTTTGAGGATCGCGCGGGGGCCGCGCAGGGAGACCGGGACGACAGGTAGCCCCGTGCGCACGGCGAGCATGAAGGCGCCGATGCGGAATGGGCGCAGGCCTTCGGCTGCCGTGAATGTCCCCTCGGGGAAGAAGAGCACGCGATCGCCGGCGCGGGCCCGTGCCTGCGCGCGCTCGAGGTCCTGCAGCGCGCGCCGACTGTCGCCGCGCTCAACGTATTCGCCGCCCAGGCGGCTGACCAGCACATGGGTGAACGGATGTTCGCCCAGCTCGCGTTTCGCGATGAAGGCGAGCGGGCCGGGCAGTACGGCCCGGAGGGCGGGGGCATCCAGGTAGCTGGTGTGGTTGGCAACCACCACGCAGGGCGTGTCGTCGGGCAGATTCTCGCGCCCGTATACGCGCAGCGGGATGCCGCCGAGGGTGAAGACGGCTCGACTGATCCCGCGCGCCAGCGCGGCGCGTGCGCGACTTCCGGGCAGCGCCACCAGCAGCGGTAGGCCGGGGATGACGAAAACGGCACCAACCAGCCAGCACCAGGCAGTGAACAGGCCATCGCGCGTGCGCCGCAGACCTCGGCCCAGGGCGGGGCCGATCCCGCTCAAGGCGAGCCGCGCGACCTGCAGGACCATGAGCCCCGGCCGGCTCGATGCCACTCCCTGTTCGTAGATGGCGCGCGCGTCGGGCCGCCGGATCTTGCCGCTCGAGGTCTTCGGCACGGTCTGCGGCGGGACGAGCACGACATCGTCGGGCGGGACCTCGAGCAGCTCCAGCGCGGTTGCGTTGATCCGGTCACGGAGCTGCTCGCGGATATCGCCGGCGGTCTCACGTGTCTCCGCCATCACGATCAGCCGTTCGACGGCGGTCTCGGGGTCGGGGCTGGCGAACACGGCCACACAATTCTTGCGCACTCCCTCGATCTGGCCGACGGCCTGTTCGAGGTCGTAGGGGTAGATGTTGCGGCCCGCACGGATGATGAGGTCCTTGGCACGGCCGCACGGGTAGATCGCGCCGTCGACCCTGTAGGCGTAGTCCCCGGAATTGAGCCAGTCGCCGTCGTAGAGTTCGTGCGTGGCCTCCGCGTTGCGGTAGTAGCCGCTGGTGCAGGAGGGCCCGCGGAATTGCAGCCGGCCCTGGTGGCGTTCCGGTAGCTCGCGGCTGACCTCGTCGACGATCCGGATCTCGTGGCCGGGCAGGGGCCGGCCGCAGTCGACGAATTCGAGCACGTCGTCCTCTTCGGCGCCCGCAGGGATGGCCCGCCCCTCGTCGTGGAAGGGGCCACGCTGTACCCGGTCGATCTGCGGGCGTTCGCCGACCTTGGAGAAGGCGAGGCCGACCGAGGATTCGGCGAGCCCGTAGACGGGGGACATCGCTTCGGCGCGGAAGCCGTAGGGCGCGAAGCGCTCCTCGAAATGGCGCAGCGTGCGCGGGATCACCGGCTCCGCGCCGTTGAAGGCGAGCCGCCACGAGGAGAGATCGAGGCCGCGGACCTGCTCGTCGTCGATGCGCCCGGCACACAGATCGTAGGCGAAGTTGGGACCGGCGGAGATTGTGCCGCCGTGGCGATGAATCGCCCACAGCCAGCGCTGGGGCCGGGCGATGAACTGCAGCGGCGACATCAGCACCAGGTGGAGGCCGTAGTAGAGGGTGCCGAGGCAGGCGCCGATCAGCCCCATGTCGTGGTAGAGCGGCAGCCACGAGACGAAGACGTCGGAGGCCGGGTCCGGCTTTACGGACGCCTCCATGGCCCGAATGTTGGCGAGCAGATTCGCGTGTGTGAGTACCACGCCCTTCGGGTTGCCGGTGGTCCCCGAGGTGTACTGTAGGAATGCGATGTCGTCGCCGCGCCGAGGGACGGCGACCGGGCCGGGCGGTTCGGCGCGAATCTCCTCGACGCTCAAGACCCCGCGCAGCCGGGGCAGCAGCCCGTGGAGCAGTCGCCCCACAGAGCGGGTCTCCTGTGAGGTAAGCAGGAAGGTAGTGGCTGCATTGTCGAGCACGCCCGCCTGGCGGCGGCAGTGCGATTCGATCTGGTCGGCGCGCAGCGGCGGATAGATCGGTACCGGGATGCCGCCGGCACGCAGGATGCCGTGGAAGGCAAAGAAGAAATCGAAGCCGCTGGGCAGCATGATGGCGACCGTCTCGCCCGGGGCGAGACCGCGCTCGCGCAAGCCCGCGGCGACTTCGCGCGCACCGGCCTGTAGCTCGGCATAGGTCAGTGTCGCCCCGCCGCCGCCGTCCTCATGCATCGTGACGCAGACGTGGTCGGGGCGTCGGGCCACATGCCAGTCGAGCACCTCGATCAGCGTGGTTGCACGGTGCGGCGGGCCGGCATCGGAGCCGGTGGTGCGGTCATCGCGGGTCTGGGGTCGTTCTGCCTCCCCGTCGTCGAGTTCTACCGCATGACCCAGAGCGCTCAGCAGATCGCGCGGTGTCCGTGCCTCGATCGCGGTTTCGTCGCTCACGCGGACCCCGAAATCGCGCTCGAGGCGCAGCATGAGCTCGATCCGGGCCAGACTGTCGAGGCCGAGGTCGCGCTCGAGATGGCTGTCCAGCGTGGGGGCCGGGATATCGCGACCGCGGTGGAGCTCGCGCGCGACCTCGTGGACCAAAACGAGAAACCGGTCCGGTGCGTGCCGCGCTTCATCGGGCTGATTCATGCCATGTCTCCTTTGCTTCTGTGCCCGCTGTCAGCGAGGTCGCCTTCGTGCAACATGGTGGCGTCTGCTCTGCCTGTAAACCAGTACACCGCACCCCACCCCACGTGCACATTGCTTGCAGGGATCATCGCCCATTCGCCAGCGCAGCGATGCGAGAGCTGATCCTGGGGCGGCGTGCGCCCGCACCGACGATGGCCTCACCGAGCGGGGTTGGCATCGGCTTGAGCAGGCGGTCGGCGACGGCATCCGTATCGTCGACATTCCCCCCGAGCCACCGCATGCGGCGCTCGTCTTCCACGCCCGCCGGCATGACAAGGGTCCGCCAGGTCCCTGACGGGGGATCGTTGGTCGGACACGGCGGTTGCGGAGCGCGTTGGACGTGTGCATCCGTGGTCCGGGGCGGTATCATGCGCAGCGACACGGGCGGTCGCGATGCGGTACCGGGCAGCGCCGGAGACTGCCGGGCAAGGTCGCTCGATTCGGCTCATTCACAGACAGCCCGCTGGTCTAGAGGACCGCGGGGCGGTCTCTCGGGTGGTGGCTTTGCTGACACACGGTGACAACGTCAGCGAGATGATGCAGCGCCTCGGTCTGGCCGATGCCGACTGGCTCGACCTCTCCACCGGTGTCAATCCGCATGCCTGGGCGGCCCCGACCCCGCCGTTGGAGGTGTGGCAGCGATTGCCCGATGGCCGTGATGGCCTCGAACGCGAGGCGAGTGCCTACTTTGGTACTGAGTCGGTACTGGCCGTGCCGGGCAGCCAGGCCGCGTTGTCGCTGCTCCCTTATCTGCGCTCGCCGTCGCGCGTGGGCGTGATCGCGCCTGGCTATGGCGAGCACAGTGCGGCCTGGCAGCGCGCCGGTCACGAGGTCGTGCCATTGTCGTCGGCCCAGCTCGCCGGGGGGGCGGGAACCGCCTTTGATGTCCTCGTGCTGATCAACCCGAACAATCCCGATGGCACACTGTTCGAGCCGCAGACGCTGTTGGACTGGCGCACGGGCCTTGCCAGTCGAGGGGGCTGGCTCGTCGTCGACGAGGCCTTCATCGATGCCATGCCGGCGTACAGCGTCGCCCGTCACCTCCCGCTGCCCGGGCTCATCGTGCTGCGCTCGATCGGCAAGTTCTTCGGCCTCGCCGGGATGCGCATCGGCTTTGCGCTGGGCGAGGTAGCGCTGCTGCAGCGCCTCGAGGAGATGCTTGGGCCCTGGGCGGTGAATGGGCCCGCGCGCTGGGTTGCCCGGCAGGCGCTCGCCGATCGCGGCTGGCAGGAGCGTATGCGGGCTCGCCTGGTGCAGGAGAGCGAGCGGTTAGGGGCGCTGCTGGCCCGTTACTTCCCGCAGCGCATCGTCGGCACGCCACTGTTTCGTACCGTTCTCACCGCGGACGCGCCGGTCATCCACGAGCGCCTGGCCCGCGAGGCGGCCCTCGTGCGGTTGCTCGATCGCCAGGATGGCCTGCGCTTCGGCCTGCCACCGGACGAGGCCGCGTGGCAGCGCCTTGAGCGGACCCTGGATCGGGTGGTCGAACCGGCTATTAGTCGGCCATGAAGCGCTGGCTGCTGGTGCTGCTGTGGTTGCCGCTGCCGCTCGTTGCCACGGCGGATGCGGTACGCGTCGTCGACGACGCGGACCGAGAGGTAGTGCTTGAGCGACCGGCCGAGCGCATCGTGAGTCTCGCCCCGAATATCACCGAGAACCTGTTCTCTGCGGGCGCAGGGAAGCGCATTGTTGCCACCGTCGAGTACAGCGACTATCCCGAGGAGGCGAAGGAGATCCCGCGTATCGGTCGCTATGACCGGCTCGACCTGGAGGGGATCATCGCCGCCGAACCCGACCTGGTGGTCGGCTGGATCAGCGGGAATCTGCGGGAACCCATCGAACGGCTGCACGAGCTTGGCGTGCCTGTCTACCTGATTGAACCGCGACGGCCCGGTGATGTTGCACACACGGTCAGGCAGCTGGGGCGGCTGGCAGGCACAAGCGCGGTCGCCGAGGCGGTGGCAACGGATTTCCTCGCACGCTTCGAGACACTGCGGGGGCTGCACGCCGAGCGTGCGCCCGTCGGCGTCTTCTATCAGATCTGGGATGATCCACTGATGACGATCAATGATGCGCACCTGATCAGCGCGCTAATCCGTGGCTGCGGTGGTCGCAACGCCTTCGGGGAACTCGAATCGCTAGCGCCACGTATCGATCGCGAGGCTGTGCTTGCACGCGATCCGGAGGTTATCGTCGCGAGCAGTGTCGGTGGCGAACGTCCCGAGTGGCTCGACGACTGGCGTGATTGGCCCGAGCTGCGAGCGGTGGCCCGGGAGAATCTGTACTTTGTTCCGTCCGACAAGGTCCAGCGCCATACCGTGCGCACCCTTGAGGGCATGGAACGTCTCTGTGGGCAGCTCGAGGAGGCGCGGGAGCGGCGCCGCGCGCAGTGAACGAACGACGGCCGCCGCCCTGGTGGTGATGGCTGCGGGTCAGGCCGGCAAGAATGCCCGCTGGCCATTGCCGACGACCTCCTCGATCGGGTGGTGGTAGAGGCAGGTCAGATAGTCGGCGCGCAGTAGCTGATCCGCCGGGCCGTGCAGGATCTCGCCGTCGGCGAAGATCATGAGGGCGTGATCGCAGAAGCGCGCAGCCAGGTTGACGTCATGCAGCGCCATAACGAGCGCCCCGCCGCGCGCCCGGGCGTGGTCGTGCAGCTTGCCGAGCAGTCGTATCTGGTGGTGGAGGTCGAGATGGTTCGTCGGTTCATCGAGCAGGGCGACCTTCGGGTCCTGCACGAGTAGGGCAGCGAGCGCCAAGCGGCGCCGCTCGCCGCCGGAGAGGGTGTCGACGCCGCGCTGCTCAAAGCCGTCGAGCTCGACCTCGGCGAGTGCGTCGCGGGCCCGGCGGGTGTCCTCGGGCCCCTCCCACTGCCAGGGCCCGAGGTGCGGATGCCGGCCGATCAGCGCGGTCTCCAGGACGGTCGCCGGAAAGGGATCATCGCTGTCCTGGAGCAGGATACCGAGCCGGCGCGCTATGGCCCGGCGGCTCCATGACCTCAGTGGGTGGCCCTCCAACAGGATCGTGCCGGCCGCCGGCGAGCGTAGTCCGGCCAGTGTGTACAGCAGTGTTGTCTTGCCGGCCCCGTTCGCCCCGAGTACCGCCCAGGACTCGCCCGGTGTGACGGTGAGTTCGAGATCGCCGCCGATGCGCTTGCCGCCGATGTCGACGCGGAGTCCATGGGCCGCCAGCAGGCTCATCGCTGGTGTCTCCGTGGCCCGCGGTGGAGCAGCACCAGGAAGATCGGCACGCCGATCAGCGCCGTGATCACGCCGACCGGCAGTTGCTGCGGGGCGATGATGACGCGTGCGAGGGCGTCAGCAGCCGTCAGTAGACTGCCGCCGAGCAGCACCGCGGCGGGCACGAGGAGACGGTGATCGGCGCCCGCGATCAGGCGAATCATGTGGGGTATCACCAGTCCCACGAAACCGATGGTGCCGCCGACGGTAACGGCGGCCGCGGTGAGCAGCGACGCCGCGAAATAGATGGCCAGGCGCAGGGGGCCGACCGCCACACCGAGCGCCTGTGCCTGCAGATCGCCGCGCGCGAGCAGGTTGAGGGGGCGGGCCAGGGCAAAGGCGAAGAGCAGCCCGACGACCAGAGCCAGCCAGGTCCAGCCCGGCCCGCGGGTGTGCGCCAGGTCGCCCATGAGCCAGAAGAGCATGCCGCGCAGCTCGCGCTCGGGGCTGACCGCGAGTAGAAAGCTGATGACCGCGCCCCAGCCCGCGGCAACGACCACGCCGGTGAGCAGGAGCCGCGTTGGTGTCCAGCCGCCGCGACCGTGGGCGATGGCGAAGACCAGCAGCATGGAGCCGATCGCGCCCACAAACGCGTTGAGCGACAGCCAGAAGCCGGCGAGACCGGCCAGCATCGACAGCAGCGCACCGACGGCGGCGCCACCGGAGACGCCGAGGACGTAGGGGTCGGCCAGCGGGTTGCGCAGCAGCACCTGCATCAGGGCGCCGGCGAGGCCCAGCAGACCACCGACGACGAAAGCTGCCAGGGCCCGTGGCAGGCGGATTTCGAGGATGATGCGGCGGTGCGTCCCCTCCCCCTGGCCGATCAGGGCCTCCCAGATCGTAGTGGGGGAAACGGGGGCGGACCCGGCCCCGAGCGCCAGCACGAGGCAGGCCAACGCGAGCAGCGCGAGCACCGGGAGCAGGAGGGTCGCACGGGCCATGTACGGGCGATCTACCAGGAGCGGTCGATGATGAAATCGGCCAGTGCGCGCAACGCCGCGAAGTCGTCGTCGCCGTCGAGCGCGGCCAGCGCTTCGCCGCGCATGCGCTCGGCGTGATCACGGGCGCCGGCCAGGCCCAGCAGCGCGGGGTAGGTCGGTTTGCCCTGCTCGGCATCGGCGCCTTGCATCTTGCCCAGTGTGGCCGTGTCGGCAGTGACATCGAGGATGTCGTCGACGATCTGGAAGGCGAGCCCGATCGCGGCGCCATAGCGGTCCAGGCGCTCGAGCGTGCCGTGGTCGGCGCCGGCTGCAACGCCGCCGAGGGTAACGCTGGCCCGGATCAGCGCGCCCGTCTTGAACCGGTGCATGCGCTCGAGCTCGGCCAGCCCGATATTGTGGCCGGCAGCGCCGAGATCGATTGCCTGACCACCGGCCATCCCGCTCGCGCCCGCTGCACCGGCCAGCGTCGCTGCCATGCGCGCGCGGTCCGCTGGCGCAATGCCCCCGGCGCTGCGCTCACTGACGAGGAGCTCGAGCGCCAGTGCCTGCAGGGCATCACCGGCGAGGATCGCCGTGGCCTCGTCGAACTGGCGGTGGCACGTCGGTGCGCCCCGACGCAGATCGTCGTCGTCCATCGCCGGAAGATCGTCATGTACCAACGAGTAGGCATGGATCAGCTCGACGGCGCAGGCCGGGGCGTCGAGGTTCTCCGGCGCAGCGCCCAGCGCCCGGCCGGCGGCATACACGAGCGCCGGGCGCAGGCGCTTGCCGGAGCCGAGCACGGCGTAGCCCATGGCCGCGGCCAGGCGTGCGGGTACTTCGTCGCCACTGGGCAGCCACACCGCGAGCGCGGCATTGACGCGCTCGCGGCCGTCAGCCAGTACGGCTTCGCCGGTGTTCACGACTCGGTTGCGCTATCGTTGGTGTGGGGGTTCAGTTCCTCGCCGTCTTCGCGGGCGAGTAGCTGTTGGACTTTCTGTTCGGCCGCTGTGAGCTGTTCGCGGCACTGGCGCGCCAGCATCACGCCGCGCTCGAATCGCGCCAGGGAATCCTCCAGGTTGAGATCGCCCTGTTCGAGGTCTGCGACCAGGGTCTCGAGTTCGGCCAGGGAGTCGTCGAAGTGCGCCGCAATCGCTGTCTCCTCGTTGCCCTCGGGGCTGGGTTGTTCTTGCTTGGCCATGCATCCCCCTTCCAACGTCGCAGGTACGGTAAACAACGGCTTGCGGGGGGTCAATTTGACCCGCCGCAGGCCCGCCCCAGTGACTACTGGGTCATTTCGTTCATCGCGTCGATAGCATCGGCCAGGCGGCCGGCCTGCACGACCTGGACCTCTGCCGGCGGCCGCCGCGGTCGGTTGGCCTGGGGTAGGATGATTCGCCGGAAACCATGCTTGATCGCTTCATCGACACGCTCCTCGCCGTTCGGCACCGGCCGGATCTCGCCGGCCAGCCCGATCTCGCCGAACAGGGCCAGATCCGTCGGCAATGGCCGGTCGCGCAGCGACGAGAGCGCTGCCGCGAGCACGGCGAGGTCGGCCGCCGTCTCACTGACACGCACACCACCGACGACGTTGACATAAACATCCTGATCGGACATCTGCACACCGGCGTGACGGTGCAGCACGGCCAGGAGCATTGACAGGCGATTCTGCTCCAGGCCCAGGGCGATCCGCCGTGGCTGGCTCAGCGGGCTGGTATCGACGAGCGCCTGGACCTCGACCAGCAGTGGACGTGTGCCTTCACGCGTGACCAGGATCGCGCTGCCGGGCACCGGGTCCGGGTGGCGTGAGAGGAACAGGGCGGAAGGATTTCGCACCGGTTTCAGGCCGGCATCATCCATTGCGAACACGCCCAGTTCGTTGGCAGCGCCGAAGCGGTTCTTGATCGCGCGGATCATGCGCCAGCGGCTGCCGGCATCGCCCTCGAAGTAGAGCACGGTGTCGACCATGTGCTCGAGCACGCGTGGCCCGGCCAGCGCACCCTCCTTGGTGACGTGGCCGACGAGGAACAGGGCCGTGCCGGTCTCCTTGGCCCAGCGCACCAGGCGGGCCGCGCTCTCGCGGACCTGGGCGACGCCGCCGGGTGCCGACTGGACCGTATCGGTGGACAGGGTCTGGATCGAGTCGACGACGACGACGCCGCCGCGGGCGCCGCCATGGGCCGCTTCCAGCATCGCCTCGACGCCCGTTTCGGCCAGGACCTGCAGTTCGTCCCCCTGGATGCCCAGTCGTTGCGCCCGCAGCCCGATCTGGGCGATCGATTCCTCGCCACTGACGTAGAGTCCGGGGATTCGTGCCGTGAGATGGGCGAGGCACTGCAGCAGCAGGGTGGACTTGCCGATGCCGGGATCGCCACCGAGCAGGGTGACCGAGCCGGCAACCAGGCCGCCGCCCAGTACCCGGTCGAGTTCCTCGATACCGGTTGGCGTGCGCAGCTCGGTCTCGGTTTCGACCGCCGACAGCCGCGTCGGCGCGGCGGGCGTCTTCCTTGGGCGCGCACCCTGGGCCGCAGCGGCCGCCGGTTGTGCTGCGGCCTCCTCCAGGCTGTTCCACGCGCCACAGTTGGGACATTGTCCGGCCCATTTCGGCGACTCTGCGCCGCAGTCGGTGCAGCGGAACACGGTGCGCGGTTGCCGGCTCATCCCTTGTCCCCTTCGCCGGAACGCCGAGCGAGCCGGATTTCGACAACGCTGGCGCGGGACGCGCGGGGACGCTCGATGTGCGGGTAGACCCGGACCGAGCGAACCGCGTTCTCGCGGGTCTGGAGGATCTCGACCGGGTGGTCGGCGATGAGGAAGGTGGTGCCCGGCTCCGGGATCATTTCGAGGTGCTCGAGGATCAGGCCGTTGAGCGTCTTCGGTCCCCTGGTGTCGATATGCCAACCGAGCCAACGGCCCAATTCGCGCAGCGGGGTGCTGCCGTCGACGATCCAGGTGCCATCGGCTTGGGGGTGGATATCCCGGCTGGCCGGCAGGCGATCGGTTGTGAACTCGCCCACGATTTCCTCAAGGATGTCCTCCAGGGTCACTAGCCCGAGGATATCGCCATACTCGTCGACAACGAATCCCATCTGTCGCCGATTGCGCTGGAAATTGAGCAATTGCCGGGTGACCGGCGTGTTCTCCGGTATGAAATAGGGCGCGCGCGCATGGCCCAGCAGGGTATCGTGATCCAGCTCCTGGATGTCGTGGCCAACGAGATCGCGCAGGGCGATGAAGCCGATGATGTCGTCGATGCTTTCCCGGTACACGGGAAGCCGGCTGTTCACGGCGTTGCGCAACTGGTTGACCACCTGATCCCACGGCGCCTCGGTGTCGATACCCTGGATCTCGTTGCGCGGGATCATGATGTCATCGACGCGCACCTTCTCCAGGTCGAGTACGTTGACCAGCATTTCCTGGTGCGGTTTCGGGATTAGTGAGCCCGCCTCATGCACGACCGTGCGCAGTTCTTCGGAGTCCAGGGCATCGCCCCGCCCCGCGCGTGCACGCAGGCCCAGGAGCCAGAGCAGTCCATTGGCCAGCGTATTGATCAGATAGACCAGCGGGTAGAGCACCTTCAGCAGCGGGGTGTAGACAAAGGCCGCCGGGTAGGCGAGGACCTCGGGTCGCAGTGCCGCCAGCGTCTTCGGGGCGACTTCGGCGAAGATCAGGATGATCACCGTCAGGCCGATCGCGGTGAACCCGAGCGCGGTCTGCCCCCAGAGCTCGAGAGCGATCAACGTTGCCAGCATCGAGGCCAGCACGTTGACGAAGTTGTTGCCCAGGAGGATCAACCCGATCAGCCGGTCCGGGCGCTCCAGCAGCCGCAGGGTCAGGCGGGCTGCGCGATGTCCCTTGCGTGCACGGTGGCGCAGGCGGTAGCGGTTGACCGCCATGAGTGCCGTTTCGGAGCCGGAAAAGCAGGCCGAGAGGACGATCAGTCCAGCCAGCAGGGCGGTCATCAGCGGGACGGGGAGCTCGCTCACTGGCGTGGCCTCGGACGGAAGGGAGAGTCAGCCGGAGCGCTGGAGGATGATCTCGACCACCAGCTTGCTTCCGGAATAGCCGAGCACGAGAAGAGCGATACCGCCGAGTGTCAGTCGGACCGCGGTCAGGCTGCGCCAGCCGGCAAGCCAATGGCCGCCGAGCAGGATGGCGAACAGGAGCCACGCGAAGATCGACAGCACGGTCTTGTGGACCATCTGCTGGGCGAAGATGTCGTCGAGGAAGAACAGGCCCGTGGCCAGTGCGATGGTCAGCAGGGCAAACCCGATGGCAATGAGGTGGAACAGCAGCTTTTCCATGACCGACAGCGCCGGCAGCGCCCGCACCGCGCCTAGCGCATGATGCTCATGCAGCATGCGGTGCTGGAAGGCGAGCACCAGGGACTGGATCGCGGCCAGGCCAAGCACGCCGTAGGCGCAGATCGATATCAGGATGTGCGTTGCCATCACCGGTGTGTCGGTCGTGATGATCGGGCCGCCACCCGCCGCCAGTGCGCCCGCCTGGGCGAGCGCCGCAAACGGGAAGACGCCCAGGCCGAGGGTCTGTACGGGCTGAGTGATGCCGATGAGCATCATCAGCACCACCATCACGGCTGCGGCGAGCGACAGCGAGTAGAAGAAGCCGAGCTGAATGCCCTCAGGCGTGAGTAGCTGGTTGTGGAGCACGGATGCATGCAATGCCAGCGCGATGACGCTCACCGCCAGCACGGCCGTTGAGGGGCTGGTGCGGGCCTGGTGCAGGCGCTGCACCAGTATCACCGCGCTGAGTGCATACAGGGCAACGCTGGTGATGCCGGAGACCAGGGAAAACATTCGGGCGCAGGCAGATCCATTGACACCGCAATCAGGCGGAATACGCGATGATGACACAGCGCCGCGGGCGCTTGAAGGCCACGTGCCGAGCACGCAGCGATCCCCACGCTGTGTCAGTCGTGACTGACAGCGACTGTCCGCATCGACCGACAGCGCCTGTTGTGAGGCGCCGATTGTGCAGCAGCATCCGGGCCGGCGACACTGCGCCCGCCTCGTGCCATGGCGCCCGCCGGGCCCGGGGAAGGAGAGTCAGAGCAACAACAAGGAGTCTGGACATGCAACGAATAACCCTCTGTGTCGTGGGTGCGCTGCTGGTCGCCGGTACGGCCGGTGCCGATGGGCGAGTCGACATCAACAGCGCTGGAGCGGAACAGCTGGCCGCGATGCTCGATGGAGTCGGTGAGGCGCGCGCACAAGCGATCGTGGACTACCGTGAGGAGAACGGTGGCTTTGCCCGCGTCGATGACCTCACTGAGGTCAGCGGCATCGGCGAGGCGACCCTGGAGAGCAACCGCGAGCTGATTCGCGCGGCGGAGTGAACCGGCCGGGGCGGTCCGTCCCTTCGGATCGCCCCCGGTTGTACCGTTTCGCGAGCGCCCCGTGTACGACGGTCAGCGGCACGGGACGCGTGGGCGTGGGACTGGTGCCGGGAGTGGGACTCGAACCCACATGGTGTCACCACCACCGGATTTTGAGTCCGGCGCGTCTACCAGTTCCGCCATCCCGGCCGAGGCGTGTCGAAACGCTGTTCGAGCAGCGCAACCCTACTGTTGCAGCCCGCTGCGCGCAAGCTTAATGACTCGGAAGTTGCTACCATCGCGCGCCATGCGCGTCGCCGATTTCGATTACGAGCTGCCCCCGGAGCTGATTGCCCAGCGGCCGCTGCCCGGGCGTTCGGAGAGCCGAATGCTCGTGGTCGACCCGGTCTGCGACACGCTCGACGACTCCCACTTCGCGGAGCTGCCGGGATACCTGCACTCGGGCGATCTGCTGGTGTTCAACGATACCCGGGTCATGCCGGCGCGGCTGCGCGGCCACAAGGAGGGCTCGGGCGGCCGCGTCGAGGTCCTCGTCGAAGAGATCGATGCCGATCAGCGCGGTGCCCTCTGCCATGTGCGGGCGAGCAAGGCGCCGCGGGAAGGGACGAGGCTCGTCCTTGCGGATGGCGCGCTCACCGTCGAGGTGCGAGGGTGCGAAGGCGATCGGTTCCGGCTCGACTTCGGCGCTGGCGAGCCACTGGCGGATCGTCTGGAGCGCTACGGCGAGGTGCCGCTGCCACCCTACATTGCGCGCGCGCCGTCGGCGGGCGACCGGGAGCGCTACCAGACCGTCTACGCGCGGGAGCGGGGCGCGGTGGCAGCACCGACCGCGGGGCTGCATTTCGACGACGCCATGCTGGCACGCCTGGCGGACCGGGGCGTGGAGCGCGGGTATGTCACCCTCCATGTGGGAGCGGGCACCTTCCAGCCCGTGCGCGTCGATGCGGTGGATGAGCACGAGATGCATGGCGAGCGTATCTGCCTGCCCGCTGCGGTCGCCGATGCGATCGCAGCGACCCGCGAGCGGGGTGGTCGCGTGATTGCGGTGGGGACGACGGTCGTGCGCACGCTGGAGGCGTGTGCCGATGGCGCCGGGGGCGTCGCGCCCTGGGCCGGTGAGACGCGACTCTTCCTGCGGCCGGGTGACCGGTTCGGGGTTGTCGACGGCCTGCTGACGAATTTCCACCTCCCGCGCTCAACCCTGCTCATGCTGGTCTGCGCGTTCGCGGGGCAGGAGCGCGTCCTGCGCGCCTATCGCCACGCGGTCGCCGAGCGCTACCGCTTCTTCAGCTATGGCGATGCGATGCTCGTCTGGGCGGATCCGGCGGTGCGGCGATGATGGAATTCTCCGTCACGGCCGAGCATGGCGCGGCACGCCGAGGTCGCCTGCGCTTCGATCGGGGGGCGGTCGAGACCCCTGCCTTCATGCCCGTAGGGACCTACGGCACGGTCAAGGCGATGACGCCGGAGGAGCTCCGGGGACTGGGTGCCGAGATCATCCTGGGCAACACCTTCCACCTGATGCTGCGACCGGGCACGGAGATTATTGGCGCCCATGGTGGCCTCCACGGCTTCATGCATTGGTCGGGACCGATCCTCACCGACTCTGGGGGGTTCCAGGTCTTCAGTCTGGCGGGGCTGCGCAAGATCCGGGAGGAGGGGGTTACCTTTCGCTCGCCGGTCAATGGCGACCGGATCTTCCTCGGTCCGGAAGAGGCGGTGGCCGTCCAGCACGCCCTGGGCTCGGATATCCTGATGGCCTTCGACGAGTGCACCCCCTACCCGGCCGACGAAGAAACGGCGCGTCGGTCGATGGAGCGCTCGATGCGGTGGGCGGAGCGCTGCCAGGCCGCGCACGGTGACGGTCGGGGGGCGCTGTTCGGTATCGTCCAAGGGGGGATGTACCCGGATCTGCGGCGTGAATCGGTGCAGGCGCTACGGGGGCTCGATTTTCCCGGCTATGCCGTCGGCGGGCTCGCGGTCGGGGAGTCCGCCGCGGAGCGCGATGCGGTGCTCGCCGCTACCGTGCCGGAACTGCCCGCGGGAAGACCGCGCTACCTGATGGGCGTGGGCACGCCTGCGGACATCGTGGCGGCCGTGCTGCGCGGCATCGACATGTTCGACTGCGTCATCCCGACGCGCCATGCGCGCACGGGCTTCCTCTACACGAGCGAGGGCGTGGTCAAGATCCGCAATGCGCGCCAGCGCTGGGATACAGGGCCGGTCGACCCCGCCTGCGACTGCTACACCTGCCGCCATTACAGCCGCGCCTATCTCCACCACCTCGACCGCTGCCGCGAGATCCTCGGCGCCCGTCTGGCGACGCTGCACAACCTGTACTTCTACCAGCGCCTGATGGCGGACTTGCGTGTCGGCATCGAGGCGGGCAGGCTCGGCGGCCTCGCCGAGCGCTATGCACCGGCCGCACCTGAATCTGTGGCATAATCCGCGGCTTTGCCGGTGTCGGCGATTCCGTAGACGGAGGCACAGTCATGGATTTCCTGATTCAGTCCGCGATGGCAGGTGGCGGGGAGCCCCAGGGCAACCCGATGTTGAGCCTGCTCTTCATGGTCGGCATCTTGGTGCTCTTTTTCTTCCTGTTCATTCGCCCTCAGCAAAAGCGGGTGAAAGAGCACCGGCAGATGGTGAGCGAACTCAAGGTCGGTGACGAGGTCGTAACGAACGGTGGCCTGGTTGGCCGTATTGCCGAAGTCGACGAGAGCTTCCTGACCCTGAACATCGCGAAGAATGTCGATGTCAGGATTCAGAAGGACATGATCGCCCGGCTGCTGCCCAAGGGCACGCTCGATACCTGAATTCCGGCCGGTGAGCTGATACTTGATGAATCGCTATCCCCTCTGGACGTACCTGCTGGTTGCGGCCGTCGTGGTCGTCGGTGCGGTCTATGCCCTGCCGAACGTGTTCGGTGAGGCGCCGGCGGTCCAGGTTTCGTCGGCCCAGGAAGGGGCGCCACTCCCGGCGGACACGGAGGAGCGCGTCACGGCCCTACTCGACGGCGCGGATATCGAGTATGTCGAGGTGCGCGAGGAGGCCGACAGCCTGCTGTTCATACTGGCCGACGGTGACGACCAGTCCGAGGCGCGCGATCGCATCGCCGCGGATCTTGGGCGTGATTTCACTGTGGCGATGAATCGGGTGCCCGCTGCCCCCCGGTGGCTGCAGGCGATCAACGCCCAGCCACTGAATCTCGGTCTTGATCTGCGCGGCGGCGTCCATTTCCTGCTCGAACTCGACATGCCTTCCGCCGTCGAGCGCGTGCTCGAACAGGAAGCCACGGATATGCGCCGTTTCCTGCGCGAGCAAGGGATTCAGTACCGCGGCATCAACCACGAGGGCGGTTCGATCGAGATCGCGTTCGCGGATGATGCGGCCCGTGAGGCGGCTCGGAATCCGCTGGCGAGTCGCTACGGTGATCTCACCTTCAGCGAGACAACCGCGCTCGGTCGGCCCGCACTTGAGGCCCGGATGACCGACGAGGCCTGGGAGGCCGAGCGCGAGGCCGCGCTGGAACAGAACATCACCACCCTGCGCAATCGCGTCGATGAGCTCGGCGTGGCCGAACCGATCGTCCAGCAGCAGGGGGATCAGCGCATTGTCGTGCAGCTGCCCGGCATCCAGGACACCACGCGTGCCAAGGAGATTCTGGGCGCGACGGCCACCCTTGAGTTCCGTCTGGTCTACGGCTCGCGCAGCGCCTGGGTGGAAGCCGAAGAGACCGGTCGGGTGCCTTTCGATGCCCGCCTCTACCGCGACCGCGATGGTCAACCCGTCCTGCTTCAGCGCGACATTATCGTCACCGGTGACCAGATCAACGACGCCTCGTCGGGTTTCGATAGCGACACCGGCCAGCCCAACGTCAGCATCCGGCTGAACAACCGCGGTGCCAACTCGATGCAGGAGGTCACCGCAGATAATGTCGGCAACGACATGGCCGTGGTCTTCATCGAGAACATCGTGGAGACCCGGGAAGAGAACGGTGAGATGGTCACCGAGCGCGAGACCATCGAAGAGGTCATCAACATCGCCACCATCCGCGCGGTGCTGAGCCACAACTTCCAGATCACGGGGCTGGCGAGTTCGACAGAAGCGCGCAACCTCGCTTTGCTGCTGCGTGCAGGGGCACTTCGTGCGCCGGTGGAGATCATCGAAGAGCGCACAGTCGGCCCCAGCATGGGCCAGGACAATATCAATCAGGGCTTTGCCTCCGTCGTCGGTGGTCTGGCACTGGTGTTGATCTTCATGGCGTTCTACTACCGTGTCTTCGGTCTCGTTGCGAACCTGGCGCTGGTGGTGAACCTGACCGTCGTGGTCGCGGCCCTGTCGGCGCTGCAGGCGACGCTCACGTTGCCGGGGATCGCTGGAATCGTGCTCACCGTCGGCATGGCGGTGGATGCGAACGTGATCATCTACGAGCGAATACGCGAAGAGCTACGCGCCGGCAATAGCGTTCAGGCGGCGATCCATTCGGGCTACGATCGCGCGTTGTCGACCATCGCCGACGCCAATATCACTACGTTCATTGCCGCCATCGTGCTCTTCGCCTTCGGAACCGGGCCGGTGCAGGGCTTCGCCGTGACACTCTCGATCGGCATCGTGACCTCGATGTTCACCGCGCTCGTCGGTACCCGGGCCGTGGTGAATCTCGTTTATGGCGGGCGCCGACTCAAGAGTTTGCCGATCTAGGGGGCGAACGCAATGGAATGGTTTCTCTTCAAACGCGAATTCCAGTTCGTCCGCCATCGGCGGCGTGCGTTTATGTTCTCGGGCTGTCTGCTGCTCGTGGCCGTGATCTCGCTGGCGGTGCAGGGCCTGCGGCTCGGCATCGATTTCACGGGTGGATACCTGGTCGAAGTCGGCTTCGATGAATCCGTCGAACTCCAGCCGGTACGGGGCGTGCTGTCGGACGCCGGCTTCGAGGACTTCCAGGTCCAGCACTTCGGCAGCTCGCGCGAGGTATTGATCCGGATTGCGCCCGGCGCGGATACCGAAGCGGTCGAGGCGGAGAGGCCCGAGGAGGGCGCCGCGGACATCGGTGCCGGCATCTCCGACGAGGTGTTGCGCCTGCTGCGCGGGGCGATGGCGCAGGAGCCGGAGATGCGGCGCGTCGAGTTCGTCGGGCCCCAGGTCGGGCAGGAGCTGCGCGAACAGGGCGGTCTCGCGATGCTCTACGCCCTCGGCATGATCCTGGTCTATGTCGCCTTCCGCTTTGAAAAGCGCTTTGCGGTGGGTGCGGTGGCGGCGCTGGCCCACGATGTCATCGTCGTGGTCGGCATCTTTTCGCTAGCGCAGATTGAGTTCAGCCTGCCCGTGCTCGCCGCGATCCTGGCCGTGATCGGCTATTCGCTCAACGACACAATCGTCGTCTTCGACCGGATACGGGAGAACTTCCGCCGCCAGCGCCGCGGCACGCCCGACGAAATCACCAATACCTCGATCAACCAGATGATCCCCCGAACGCTCGTGACCTCGCTGACCACGATGATGGTGCTGGTGTCACTGCTCGTATTCGGTGGCGAGGTGATGTTCGGGTTTGCCCTGGCCCTGGCCATTGGAGTGATCGTCGGGACCTACTCGTCGGTCTATGTGGCGAGCACCCTGCTGTTGGCCTCCGGCCTGTCACGCGAGGACATGATGCCGGTACAGAAAGAGGGGGCCGAAGTGGAGGATCGGCCGTAGGGAAGGGAGTAGCGACGCGGTGCCAGGCCGTCGGATTCCCTGCTACTGGCCCCTCGATTGCTGTTGCAGCTGCTGGCGAACCACTTGGGTCATCTCATGGAAGACCTTCGGGCTCGCGGCGAGGACGTTGCCGCTGGCGAGGTAGTCGGGGCCGCCGTAGAGATCCCCGATGATGCCGCCCGCTTCGCGAACCATCAGGGCCCCCGCCGCGATGTCCCAACGGCTGAGCCCGAGTTCCCAGAAGCCATCGAAGCGGCCGGCGGCGAGATAGGCAAGATCGAGCGCGGCCGCACCGGGGCGGCGGATGCCGGCGGTTGCGCCCATGAAATGGCGCAGCAGCGCTAGGTAGATTTCCCCGGGTTGATCATCGCGGTAGGGAAAGCCGGTGGCGAGCAGTGCCCCCTCCAGTCCGCGCCGGCTGCTGACCCGGATGCGGCGGTCGTTGAGCGCAGCGCCGCCACCGCGCGTGGCGGTAAAGAGTTCCTGTCGCGTCGGGTCATAGATGACGCCGACTTCGAGCCGTCCGTTGCGTTCCAGCGCAATGGAGACGCCGAAGTGGGGGAAGCCGTGGAGAAAATTCGTCGTGCCGTCCAGGGGATCGATGATCCAGAGGTATTCGCTGTCCCCCTGCCGACCCGACTCTTCCGCGAGGATCGCGTGGTCCGGGTAGGCGCGCTGGATGATACTGATGATGCGGCCCTCCGCCTCGCGGTCGACCTCACTGACGAAATCATTACGCTGTTTGGCCTGGACCTGTACCGCGTCCAGTCGGTCATAATGACGCATGATCGCGTCACCAGCGGCGCGCGCCGCGCGGACCGCAATGTTGAGCATGGGCTTCATCGATGACGACTCCGACGGGTGAATCGGCGCGGGCTGCGGAGTGTAGCAGAACGCCTGCGCAGGGCGGGGCCAGTGCGCCCCGCTTCGTGCTGGTGGAGACCTCGCATCCGGGCAACATCGGCAGCGCCGCGCGCGCGATCGCGACCATGGGCTTCGGCCGCCTGATCCTGGTGCGGCCGGAGAGGTTTCCCCACGCCGAGGCGACGGCGCTCGCCGCGGGCGCCGATGATGTGCTCGCCGCCGCCGAGGTCGTCGCCAGCCTCGACGAAGCGGTTGCCGATTGCGTCGGCGTCTACGGCACCAGCGCCCGCACGCGGACACTGGACTGGCCCCGTTGTGATGCGCGGGCTGCGGCCCTGGAAGCGAGTGGCGCGAGCGGCCCGGTTGCCTTTGTGTTCGGTCGTGAACGCTCCGGCCTGACCAATCGCGAACTCGACTGCTGCACCGCCATGATCACCATCCCGACCGGTGCAGGGTATGGTTCGTTGAATCTCGCACAGGCGGTCCAGATCATCGCCTATGAGCTGTGCGTGGCGCTGCAGTCGCCGGAGACGGCGCCCGGGCGCGCGCACGCGGGCGAGGAGATGCCCACGCACGCCGAGCGCGAGCGCTTCTATGCGCATCTCGAGGAGACACTCGTCGATATCGGCTTCCTCGATCCGGGCCAGCCAAAGCAGTTGATGCGCAGGCTACGGCGCTTCTTCCACCGCGCCGCTCCGAGTCGAGTCGAACTCAACATCCTCCGCGGTGTGCTGCGCAATGCGGGAAATCCCGAACCCGGTTCACCCGCGCGCGCACGCCTGCAGGCGGCGCGCGATGGCGGAGAGGGTGCTACGATACCCGGCGAAGTTGATTCATCCGCTCCGCGGCAGGAGTGAGCCATGTTCAAACAACTCCTCGAGGACATCGACTGCGTCTTCGATCGCGATCCCGCTTCGCGCAACCGCTTCGAGATACTGACGACCTATCCAGGCGTACACGCGTTGCTCTTTCATCGGGTCAACCACCGTTTATGGGGTTGGGGGCTAAAATGGCTCGGCCGTTTCGGCTCCCATGTGGCGCGGTTCCTGACCGGTATCGAGATCCATCCCGGCGCCATGATCGGGCGCCGCTTCTTTATCGATCACGGTATGGGGGTGGTCATCGGGGAGACCACCGAGATCGGGGATGACTGTACGCTTTATCACGGCGTCACGCTGGGTGGGACGACCTGGCACAAGGGCAAGCGCCATCCCACTCTGGGCGACAACATCGTCATCGGTGCCGGCGCCAAGGTGTTGGGTCCGATTACCTTGGGTTCGGGGGTGCGCGTGGGGTCGAACTCCGTCGTGACGCGAGACGTGGCTGCCTGCCAGACCGTGGTCGGGATCCCGGCGCGGGTCGTGCGCAAGAAGGAAGGCGCGGATCGGCGGCGCGAGGCCGAGGCGCGGCGGATCGGGTTCGAGGCGTACGGCCAGACCGGTGAAATGCCCGACCCCGTGGCCAACGCGATCAATCAGCTACTCGACCATATCAGTGTGCAGGACCGGCGCACCGAGGCGTTGTGCAAGGCTGTGCAGGAACTCGGTGCCCAGCTGCCCGGCGCAAGTATCCCAGAGATCAATCCCTGCGACATCGGGCTCGATGACCTCGATGAGCTGGCCTCCCGCGCCGAGGAGTCTCGCGCGGACACCGCCTCATCCGGGGCGGATACGGCATCTCAGTAGTACTTGACCGTTTTGGTTGGGTATGGGAGCTTGGGCCCAGATCGACATGTTTTCTGCCGGCGTGAAGTCCGCGGCTCGCAGTCGCTACGCGAGTCGCGGCGATGTTCGGCGTTGCCCTGATCCGGCGAGGTGGTCCGTGCTGTCTGCGAGCATTGCATCGCGCCACGGTGATCCCGCTTGCCTGTCTGGAACCGATCTTCGCCCGCTCGTGGCGCTGAGGGTCCATCGATAGCCCGAGGGAGCGGCGAGCCGGGCGGGGAGGGCAGCAGTGATGGCGGCTATCTATCTCGATTACGCAGCGACGACCCCGGTTGCCCCCGAGGTGGTCGAGCAGCTCTGTGACTGCCTGGGGCACGAGCCGGGCAATCCCGCTTCGAGCGGACATGCCTACGGGCGCGCGGCGCAGGCCCGGGTCGAGGATGCGCGTGCCGACGTCGCCAGTGTGATCAATGCCGATCCGCGCGAGATCGTGTTCACCTCGGGTGCCACCGAAGCGAACAATCTGGCGATCCAGGGCGCGGCGCGGTTTCGTGCCGGTCAGGGGCGCCATATCGTCGTCGGTGCAACCGAGCACATGGCGGTACTGGAGACGGTCCGCGCACTCGAATTCAGTGGATTCCAGGTCAGTCAGGTTGCAGCGGCCGATGACGGCCGCATTCTTCCCGAGGCGGTGACGGCCGCACTGCGCGCCGACACGATCCTGGTCGCGGTGATGCATGCCAACAACGAGACGGGCGTCATCAACGACATCGCGGCGATCGGGGCGTGTGCGCGTCGGCATGGGGCCCTGATGCATGTCGATGCCGCCCAGACCGTGGGTAAACTGGCGCTCGATGTGCAGGGGCTCGATGCCGATCTGGTGGCGCTGTCGGCGCACAAGAACCATGGACCCAAGGGGGTCGGCGCGCTCTGGGTGCGGCGCCGCCCGCGTGTGCGACTCACGCCGCTGATGTATGGCGGTGGCCATGAGCGCGGACTGAGAGCCGGAACGCTGGCGACCCATCAGATTGTCGGCATGGCCGTTGCGCTCGCGAGCGCGGAGCAACGCCGGAATGCAGACTGGAGCCATGCGGAGGGCTTGGGTGAGCGCCTGCGCGAGCGCCTGGCAGCGGTCGCGGATTGGTACGAGAATGCAGCGGCGGCGCCGCGTCTGCCGGGCATCCGCAGTATCGGGTTCGCCGGGATTGACGGGGTGTCGTTGGCGACGGCACTCGCCGATGAGGTCGCTCTGTCGACGGGGTCCGCATGCACTACCGGTAGTACGGAGCCGTCGCATGTATTACGGGCGATGGGACAGGATGCCGCGACCGCGGCGCAGGCCGTGCGCCTGTCATGGGGTCGGTACACGACCCCAGAGGAGATCGATCGCGCAGCGATGGCCATCGCGACGGTCGTGAACCGAATGCGTGCGGCGGAGGTCAATACAACAGCATCGTGAGCCGGCGTGATCGCGCCGGACCGGTATCAGTGGGGCAATTGGGAGGTTGACGATAATGGCAATCACGCTGACGGAGAACGCGGCGGATCGGGTCCAGCGCTTTCTGGAAAAGCGGGGCCGCGGCGTGGGCGTACGCCTCGGTGTGCGCAAGACCGGGTGCTCGGGCTACGCTTATGTCGTCGACTTTGCCGACGAGGTCGGCGAGGGGGATCGCGTGTTCGAAGATCGCGATGTCACCGTCGTCATCGCGCAGGACCACCTTCCCTATTTGGACGGTACGGAACTCGATTTCGCACGCCAGGGTCTCAACGAGACCTTCGTGTTCAATAACCCGAACGTGAAGGAGGAGTGTGGCTGCGGTGAGAGCTTCACTGTGTGATCGACCCGTCGCCACACAGTGAGAGGGAGTGCGTTGATGCGGGCGAGTCTTTTGCGCGCAACCCGGGGGCCGCGTACAATCTCGCGGTCATTTCCGGGCAGATCAACGAACACTGGAGCCGCACATCATGAGTGTAGAACGCACCCTTTCCATCATCAAACCCGATGCCGTTGCAGCGAACCGGATCGGCGCCATAATCGGGCGACTGGAAGATGCCGGCCTGCGCGTTGTGGGCCAGCGCATGGTGCAGCTCACGCGCGAGCAGGCTGAAGCGTTCTATGTGGTGCATCGCGAGCGGCCGTTCTATCAGGATCTCGTCGCCTTCATGACTTCGGGGCCGGTTGTAGTGCAGGTGCTCGAGGGCGAGCATGCGATCGAGCGCAATCGCGAAGTGATGGGGGCGACCGATCCGGCCAAGGCCGAGCCGGGCACGATCCGCGCCGATTTCGCGAGCAATATCGAAGAGAACGCGGTCCACGGCTCCGACAGCACCGAAACGGCGGAGCAGGAGATCGCCTTCTTCTTCGCGGGCGGGGGAATATGCACGCGCACCCGTTAAGGTTCCGCGAGCGCGCCGACCTCGATGGGGAAGCCCGCACCAACCTGCTCGATCTCGATCGCGAGGGGTTGCAGCGCTTTTTCCGTGAACAAGGCGAGAAGCCGTTCCGGGCGGAGCAGATACTGCGCTGGCTCTACCACCAGGGCGAGTGCGACTTTTCACGGATGACGAATCTGGCGCGCCCGCTGCGCGAGCACCTGGCGCAGACGGCCGAGGTTCGGATGCCGGCGCTCGTCGAGGTCCAGGATTCTGCCGACGGGACGCGCAAGTGGGTATTCGGCCTCGATGGGGGTAACCGTATCGAGGCCGTCTTTATCCCCGAGGCCGACCGCAATACGCTATGCATCTCCACGCAGGTCGGATGCGCCCTGGACTGCTCCTTTTGCGCGACCGCGCGCTCCGGTTTCAATCGCAACCTGACGACGGCAGAGATTATCGGCCAACTGTGGCTGGCGAACCGGAGCCTACTCACCGACCATCCGAAGGGGGAGCGTGGTATCACCAATGTCGTGCTCATGGGCATGGGCGAGCCGTTGCTGAACATGAAGGCGGTGGTGCCTGCGCTGAACTTGATGCTCGACGATCTGGGCTTCGGCCTGAGTAAGCGCCACGTCACCGTGAGCACGTCGGGCGTCGTGCCCAAGATGGATCGCCTGCGCGAGGCGGTGGACTGCAGTCTCGCCGTCTCGCTGCATGCGCCGAACAATGCCCTGCGCGACGAGCTGGTGCCGCTCAACCGGGCCCATCCCATCGAGGACCTGATGGCGGCCTGTCAGCGCTGGGTGGAACACACGCGGCGGCGCCATATCATGTTCGAGTACGTGATGCTCGCGGGCGTGAACGATCAGCCGCATCACGCGCGCGAACTCGCGGCATGGGTAGGCGGATTGCCCTGCAAGGTCAACCTGATCCCCTTCAACCCCTTCCCGGGTGCCGGTTACGAGCGCTCTAGCGACGAGGCGATCGATCGCTTCCGGCAGATCCTGATGGATCGCGGTATCATCACGATAACGCGGCGCACACGGGGCGAAGACATCGACGCCGCCTGTGGGCAACTCGCCGGTGAGGTCGAGGATCGCAGCAAGCGCTGGCGGCGGTTCGCCGAGCCCCGGTTCGGGGAGAGGGCCTGAATGCAGCGAATCTATTGCCGGCTCCTCCTGGTGCCCGCTCTTGTGACCGTACTCGCGGGGTGCGCGGTCCAGGAGCAGAGCGGGATGTTCGGGGGCGCCTCTGACGAAGAAGCGGCGGCCATCAATGCCCGTCTCGGTGCCGGCTATCTGCGCAGAGGTGACCTGCAGGAAGCCGACGATAAGCTCCAGCGCGCACTCGAGCAGGATTCGCGGAATGCCGATGCCCATGCGGCCTACGCCATCCTGCAGATGCGCCTGGACGACCCGGACAAGGCTGAAGAACACTTCGATCGGGCCCTGCGGCTCGAGCCGGACAGCCCACAGATCCAGAACAATTTCGCGACCCTGCTCTGCGAGCAGGGCGATTACGATCGCGCCATCGAGCTGTTCCTCGAGGCGGCTTCCAACCGGCTCTACGACACGCCTGCCTACGCCTACGCAAATGCTGGGACCTGTGCCCGTGATGCGGGTCGTGATGAAGAGGCCCGCGACTATTTCCACCAGGCGCTCGATGTCGATCCGCGGTTCGCTCGTCCGCTGCTGGAGCTGGCCGAGCTTGCGCACGATCAGGAACAGATTGGGGCAGCGGCGGATCACCTCGAACGTTATCACGAGCGCGCTCGCCAGTCGGCGCGCAGCCTCTGGCTCGGCGTGCGGATCGAGCGGATGCGGGATGACCGTGAGGCGGCGGACGAGTATGGGCGCTCGCTGGTGCGCCACTTCCCCGATTCTAACGAAGCGCAACGATTCCTTGAGACGCGGTGATGAGCCACATGGACCAGACGCAGGAGGGGGCGAACGGCGCTGCCAATTCGGGGCCGGGAGCGCAGTTGCGTGCCGCGCGCGCGGAACGTGGTCTCGGGGTTGCCGAGATCGCCAGCGAGCTGCGCCTCAGCGAGGCACTGATTCATGCGCTCGAGGAAGGCCGCTACGACGAGCTGCCGCCGGCCCCGTTCGTGCGCGGCTATCTGCGCAGTTATGCGCGCCTGCTCCATATCGACGGTGACGCCGTTGTCGCCGCCTATGAAAGCGATGCGGGTGAGCAACAAGCCCCCTACGTGGTTGCGTCGCCGCCACCGGCAGACCGTGTGCACTTCTCGCCGAGGCTGGCCATGCTGCTACTCCTCGGCTTGGCTGTGGGCGGGGCAGGCGCTTGGTGGTATCTCGGCGATCCGGCCGAGCTGATGCCTGAACAGGCAATGCTTGATGACGAAGCGGTCGCGCCGGATGAGGTCGAACCCATCGATCCGGAGATGCTCGAGGAACCGGAAATCGAGGCGCCCGCCACTGAGGGGCCGTTTGTCGTCTACCCGGAACTCGTGATGCCGGATATCGCGACGGATCCGGAGGGAATCGCCGAACGTGATGAAGAGATCGAGGCGATTTTCGAGGAAACACCCGTGGATGCCGATCCGGACGCGGTGGAGGAGCCGGAACCACCCGTTGCTGAGGAGCAACAGGAGCAGATACTTGCACTGGACGAGTTCCCGATCGGCACGGAACGGGAGTTCGACGCGGCCGCCGAGGCGTCCGGAGAGCCGGATGCGGAAGAGGCGCCAGTGGATCCGGCCAGTGTGAGCGAGCGCGCCGAAGAAGCGGTGGACGCTGCCGACGAAGCGGGGCCGGACCAGATGACGCTGCGCTTTGGGGGTGAGACCTGGGTAGAGGTCTACGATGACCGCGAGCAGCGCCTCGTCTATGCCCTTTACGGGGGCGAAGAGGTGGTTGATGTGCAGGGACGGGCGCCTTTCGAGATCTTCCTGGGCAACGCACCGGTGGTTGAGGTCGAATTCGGTGGCGAGACCGTGGACGTGGCGCCGTTTGTCCGGGCGAATGACACGGCACGCTTCCTCCTCGATGAAGAGGGGGCACGCGCGCCCTGAGCCGGCATCATTGCAGCGATTGCCCTGCAGGCGTGTCGATCGCTGTGGGCGGACTGCTTTTGCGACCGCGGACAAGGGTGTATATTGCGCGCCTGCGCCCGTGCGCACTCCCGGTTCCTGAATCTCCCCGGATTTTTCCGCGATGCCGGATCTTCCCCGAACAGTCCGCGGCATGCACGACATCCTGCCGCCCGCCTCCGCTACCTGGCAGTGGCTCGAGGCGGAATTCCGTGCATTGATGGCTCACTACGGTTATGCCGAGATCCGTACGCCGCTGATTGAACGTACCGAACTCTTTCAACGCTCGATCGGCGAGGTCACCGACATCGTCGAGAAGGAGATGTATACGTTCCAGGATCGCAACGGCGACAGCCTGTCGTTACGGCCCGAGCAGACCGCCAGTTGCGTGCGCGCCGGTATTGAGCACGGGCTGTTGCACAACCGCACGCAGCGGCTGTGGTACGTCGGGCCGATGTTCCGTCACGAGCGCCCGCAGAAGGGTCGGTATCGCCAATTCCACCAGTTCGGTATCGAGACCTTTGGCATGGCCGGGCCCGATATCGATCTCGAACTGATCCTGCTCGGCGAGCGTTTCTGGCGCCGACTCGGTCTCGATGCCATGGTGACGCTTGAGATCAATTCGCTGGGTACGCCGGAGTCGCGGGCGCGGTACCGTGAGCGATTGGTGGCGCATTTTTCCGCATGGCGCGAACAACTCGATGCCGATGAACTCAGGCGTCTGGAGGAAAATCCGCTGCGACTGCTCGACAGCAAGAATCCCGCGCTGGCGGAGGCAATTGCTACCGCACCGGAACTCACCGAGGCACTCGATGCCGAATCGCGCGAGCATTTCGAGTGGATCTGCGAGGGCCTGAGGCGGGTCGGCGTCGATTTCCGGGTGAATCCCCGTCTTGTGCGCGGCCTCGACTACTATACGCGTACCGTGTTCGAGTGGGTCACGGATCGTCTTGGCGCGCAGGGCACGGTCTGCGCGGGTGGTCGCTACGATGGACTCGTAGAGCAACTGGGCGGTCGGCCGACATCGGCAGCGGGCTTCGCCCTCGGTATCGAACGCCTGCTCGCTCTACTCGAGGCAGAAGATCTGGTGCCCGCCCCGTCAGCGCCGCACGCCTGTCTGCTGCCGGTCGGTGACGCGGCGACTCTCGAAGGGCTGCGTCTGGCCGAATCGTTGCGCGACGCACTGCCCTGGCTGGAACTGGAGACCTTGTGCGGTGGCGGCAGCATGAAGAGCCTGTTCCGTAGGGCCGATCGCAGTGGCGCCCGGTTCGCGATCATCCTCGGTGAAGACGAGATCGCACAGGGCACGGTGACGGTCAAGGATCTGCGCGGCGAGACGGGGCAGCAGACGGTCAAGCCGGACGAACTCGCGGGCTGCCTTGCACGACAACTCGATCGGCCGAACACTGAGGCGGGGGTGTAATGCCTCTGCGGTCACCGCGGGCGGTCGGCGCATGACCGGCGCAAGCGATCAGGAGTAGAGAACGTGGCGGATTACGAAGACGAACAGCTTGAGGCGCTGCGACGCTGGTGGGAGGAGAATGGCCGCTCGGTGATCGTCGGTGCGATCCTGGCGATTGCCGGCGTAGCCGGTTGGCAGGGCTGGCAGTGGTATACCGACACGCAATCAGAGGGCGCGGCGGCCGTCTACAGCCAGATCCAGGTGCAGATGCCGATGGGCGACGCCGAGACGATCGTGGCTGCGGCGGAGACCCTGCGCGGGGATTTCGCCCGCACTCATTACGCCACTCTGGGGGCCCTGTCGGCGGCACGCGTCATGGTGCGAAACAATGACTACGATAGCGCCGTCGAATGGCTTGAATGGGCACGCGAGCAGGCACGCGATCCGAGCCTGGAAGCAGTCGCGACCCTGCGCCTTGCGCGTGTGCTGGGTGAGCGGGGTGATATCGAGCGCGCCCTGGGGCTGTTGGCGGATGGGGCAGCGCCGGGCTGGGAGGCGCTGCATCACGAGACGCGTGGCGATCTGCTCATCGAACAGGGTGACTATGAGCGGGCGGCGGCGGCCTATCAGCAGGCGCTCGATGCCGATGGTGAAGTCACCGACCGCGAGATCGTCCGACTCAAGCGCAATCGTGCCGAGGCGGGCAAGGCCGCCGGTGATGGCGTGGTGGATTCCTGATGCGGTCGGCCGTTGCGCTATTCGCCGCCTTCACGCTGCTGCTCGCGGGTTGTGCGAGTGTCGAGGATACTACGCCGGATCCGACACCGCTCGCGGACTTCGAGGCCGAAGCGAACTTGGAGAAGCGGTGGTCAGTGAGCACAGGTGGGGCATTCAATCGGCGGTGGATTCAGCTACAGCCGGCGATCCGCGACGATGTGCTCTACACCGTGAATGTCTCCGGCGAGGTCAAGGCCCATAACCGGGACACGGGCAAGCGCTTGTGGCGCAGTCCGATGGGCCAGTTCGTCTCCTCGGGGGTCGGCGTCGATGACGAGCATGTCTACATCGGTACGCAGGACGGGATGCTGATCGCCCTCGACCGAACCGATGGTGAGCGGGTATGGGATCGCTCGATGCGGGGGGAATTGCTGGCGCCACCCGCCGCGGACGAGGGAGTCGTCATCGTGCGCACCGTCGACGGACGCGTGACAGCACTTGCCCCGGAGGACGGCGAGCGCGCCTGGAGCTTTTCGTCGTCGGTCCCGGAACTCTCGCTTCGGGGAGCGAGCCAGCCGGTGATCATCGAGGGCGGCGTGCTCGTTGGTCTCGACAACGGTCGTGTGAGGGCAGTGGAGTCGCGTTCGGGCGAGTCCTTCTGGGAGACACAGGTGGCCGAGCCCGAAGGTCGTACCCCGATCGACCGCATGGTCGACATCGATGGCCGGCTCGGTGTCGGCCGCGAGATGATCTACGCAGCGGCCTATCAGGGGCGGGTGGTCCAGATCGAACCGCGCCAAGGCCTTGTTGGCTGGTCCCGCGAGATATCCTCCTATGTCGGGCTCAGCCTCGATGAGCGGCGCGTTTTCGTGACCGACGAGCGCGGAACTGTCCGAGCGCTCGACAAGCGTGATGGCAGTGAGCAGTGGCAGCAGGAGCAGCTTGCATGGCGTGGTGTCTCGGCTCCGATCCCCGTGCCCGATACCGACTGGCTTGTTGTTTCGGACCGTGAGAATCACGTCCATCTGCTCCACCGCGAGGACGGGCGCATTATCGCCCGCGGGCGGATGGAGGGGCGTTGGGGTATTCTCTCCGATCCGTTGGTCGATGACGACGGTCGTATCTATATTCAGGGTCAGGGGGCGACCGTGACCGCTTTCGATCCCGTTCCCCGCGACTGACGGGCCAATCCTCATGCACCCCGTCCTGGCGCTGGTCGGACGTCCTAATGTCGGCAAGTCCACACTGTTCAATGCGCTTACGCGCAGCCGGCGCGCTCTGGTGGCGGATGAGCCGGGCCTGACGCGGGATCGCCAGTACGGCCTCGCCCGTATCGATGGACGCGATGTGACGCTGGTCGATACGGGCGGGCTCAGCGGCGAGGACGCGGGCATCGACGCCCGCATGGCCGAGCAGACGAGCGCTGCCATCGCCGAGGCCGATGCGGTCCTGCTCCTGGTCGACGCCCATGCCGGGCTGTTGGCGAGTGACGAACTCGTCATCGATCGGCTTCGCCGCGCGGGGACACCTTTCTGTCTCGTCGTCAACAAGATCGACGGCGTCGACGAGGACCGCGCGCTGGCCGAGTTTGCCGCCGTCGGCGCGGGCGCCGTCGCCGCGGTCTCAGCGGCTCGCCGCCGGGGGCTGCGTCGGCTCGACGCCGTGATCGGCCCGTTGTTGCCGCCGGCATCGGAGGGGGAGCAGGTCCTCCCCGCCGTGGCGAGCGATGGCGATATCCGTGTCGCCGTCGTCGGTCGTCCCAATGTCGGCAAGTCCACGCTGATCAATCGACTCGTCGGTGAGGAGCGGCTCCTTGCCTTCGACACCCCCGGCACGACGCGCGATGCGGTCGAAGTCCCCTTCGAGCGCGATGGCCAGCGCTTCATCCTCGTGGACACAGCGGGACTGCGCCGGCGCGGTCGCGTCCACGGGACGGTCGAGAAGTTCAGCGCGGTGCGTACCCTGGAGGCGATCCGCGGTGCCCACGTCGTCATCCTCGTGCTGGACGCCCACCAGGGGCTGGTCGAGCAGGATCAGCACCTGGCGGGGCACGTCATCGATGTAGGGCGGGGGCTCGTGCTCGCTGTCAACAAGTGGGATGGTCTCGATCGCGAGCACAAGGCGGATGTACGGGCTGAGTACGACCGCCGGTTTGGTTTCCTCGACTTCGCCAGCACGCGCTACCTATCGGCCCTCCACGGCACCGGCGTCGGGCATCTGCTCAAGGCCGTACGGGCTGCTCACGATGCGGCGGGCCGACAGCTAGGGACGCCCGAGCTCACCCAGGTGTTGGAGGATGCCGTGCTCGCCCATCCCCCCCCGCGGGCCGGCGGGGGGCGCATCAAGCTGCGCTACGCCCACCAGGGCGGCACCTATCCGCCACGCATCATTGTCCATGGCAGCCGTGTCGATCGACTGCCGGCGAGCTATCGGCGCTATATCGTGAACACGTTTCGCCGGGCTTTCGGTCTCCAGGGGACGCCGATCCACGTTGAGTACCGCGCCGGCCGCAATCCCTATGCCGGTGTAGCGCACAAGGAGAGCCGCCGCCAGGCCGATCGTCATGCCGGTGCGCGTGATCGACGGCGCCGCCACACGCGCCGCCGGTAGGTGTCCCGCCGAGATCCGCAGGCACGGAGTACGCACGTATTCTGCGACGGCGTGCCCGATTCTGCGTTATGATGGCGCGTAAGAAGTAAGCTCACGAGGTAGCAATCGATGCGCTCCCGACCCCGTTTGGCACTGGCTCTGGTACTTGCGGTCTCCGTGGTGGCGGGCGCGGGCGCCGGCCTGTTCGTGGCGACGAAAGCCGGTGCCGAGGACCCGCCGGCCGCGACGGTCTATCTTACGCCCCAGTGCGGTTGCTGCGGTGACTGGGTGGACCATCTGGATGCCGCCGGCTTTGCCGTCGAGGCACGCGAAGTCGATCAGGGCGAATTGAATGGCATGAAGATGGAAGCGGGCATCTCGCGTGAGCTGGCCTCCTGCCACACGGCCTTCATCGGCGACTACGTCATCGAAGGCCATGTGCCCGCGGCAGAAATCCGGCGGCTCCTGGACGAGGAGCCCGACGTTGCCGGGCTCAGCGTGCCGGGTATGCCGATCGGCTCACCGGGGATGGAAATGGGGGGGCGACAGGATCCCTACGATGTGATCGCCTTCGACACGGAAGGGGCAACCACGGTCTTCGCCTCCTACCATCAGGATTGATCGCGGGCGAGGCGGGCGTCCTCGGCGCTCGCGTAGCAGCGCACGGCCGGCCAGAAGGCCCGGAAGTCCTGCTCAAGTCCCTGCCTTGCCTCGGTGAGATCCGCGATCGCGGCGAGCAGCGCCGCTGGGCGGGACAGCCGCCGACTCATCGCGTGCAGGGCCGTCACGACGCCGTCCCAGTCGGCATAGGCGGCAAGCCAATCCTCCTCGATCATCGCCGGCAGGACGTGGCGAGCACGTAGCGGCATCAGGCCGCGGTGGGCATCGAGTTGGCTATATACGTGCCTGCGCCAGACGCTGAAGCTCGACGTATTCAGGGTGGCCCAGTCACGGGCGAGGAAGTGGTCGAATGCCATGTCGACCGTGATACCTGCGATCCGGCGGTGCGCCGGTGGCAGCCGCTTCACGGCACGCCGGACGGCGGCGTGGCGATCGGTGAAGCAGTCGATGCGGCGATGCAGGCGAATGCCGCGAACCACCGTGGGCGGGTACCGGTACTCGGGCCGCCCCTTGACGAAATCGCCGAGGAAATTGCCGAGGACGCCCTCGTCGCTACTGTCCGCCAGCAGCAGGTGCGCGAGATGATTCAAACGGGATACCCGTGTTCCACAGTACGACTACAGGATAGCGCATGAGTGACGACGAGCGTCCGGGCAGCGCTGCGAGTGGGCGGCTCGGCTGGCTGGCTATTGTCAAGAGTGTCGCCGCCGCGTTCTTCGGCGTCCAGACCGAGGCAAACCGGCAGCGCGATTTCACGCATGGCAAACTGCACCACTTCATCATCGTTGGCGCCCTGGCCACGCTCGTTTTCGTTGTCGTGCTCGTCGGCATGGTCCACCTGATACTGGCCAGTGCCGGGGCGTGAAGCCTGCCTCGGACGCACGGTCCAAGCGCGTGTGCCAGCGCCTTCTACGCCGTGATATCGATCCCCGCCTTTCACTGAGCGTTGCGGTGTCGCTCGGCGCACTGTGCCGGCGGTGCGGCCATCGCCGAGTCCGGTGGTGGCCGGTTCGCCACCGCCGGCAGGGGTCACAGTGTGGCGATGCGCTCGCGCTGCGTGCGCAGCTCGGCCAGCGAGTAGTGTAGCTCGTCGCGCTTGCTGCGTTCGCGCTCGACGACCTCGTCCGGCGCCTTGGCGACGAAGGACTCATTGGCCAGCTTCTTTTCGACGCGTTCGATCTCCGCCTCCAGCTTCGCCGTCTGTCGGTCCAGTCGTTCGAGCTCGGCATCGCGGTCGATCAGCCCGGCCAACGGGACCATCAGCTTGAGTTCACCCACGAGGGCGGTCGCCGCCTGTGGCGGCTCCGCCTCGGCGCTGAGCACCTCGATTGATTCGATCCGCGCCAGCAGGGCGAGGGCGGCCTCGTGGCGCTCGATCGCGGCGATATCCTCGGCGCTACCGCCCGCCAGGATGAGCGGGATGCGCCGGCCCGGCTGTAGGACCATTTCCGAACGCATGCGGCGGATCTCGAGGATGACCTGCTGCAGCCATTCGATCTCGGCGACCGCGGCGGCATCGATGCGCTCGGCCTCCGGTTCGGGCCACGGCGCAATCATGATGGTATCGCCACCACGTCCGGCGAGGGGGGCCACCTTCTGCCAAAGCGCCTCGGTGATATAGGGCATCAGTGGGTGGAGCAGGCGCAGTAGCGCCTCGAGCACGCCAACGAGGGTGCGCCGCGTCCCGCGCTGCAGGGCCGCCGTGGCGCTATCGTCATTGAGGACGGTCTTCGCGAGTTCGACATACCAGTCGCAGTACTCGTCCCAGGTGAATTCGTAGAGCGCCTGCGCGGCCAGGTCGAAGCGGTAGCTCTCGATGTGCTCGCGCACCGCCTGTTCGGTCTGCTGCAGGCGCGAGACGATCCAGCGATCCGCGATCGTGTAGTCCAGCGGGTCATCGCCCAGGCCCGTGTCCCGGCCCTCCGTGTTCATCAGCACGAAACGCGTCGCATTCCAGAGCTTGTTGCAGAAGTTGCGGTAACCATCCACCCGCCCCAGATCGAAACGGATGTCCCGCCCCGTGGAAGCGAGGGCACAGAAGGTGAAACGCAGCGCGTCCGTGCCGAAGGCCGGGATGCCCGACGGGAAGTGATCGCGCGTCATCTTCTCGATCGCATCGCGCATCTGGGGCTGCATCAGTCCGGCGGTACGCTTGGCCACGAGGCCCTCGAGATCGATGCCGTCGATCAGATCGATCGGGTCGAGCACGTTGCCCTTCGACTTCGACATCTTCTGGCCTTCGGAATCGCGTACCAGGCCGTGGATATAGACCTCGTGGAAGGGCACGTCCTGCATGAACTTGAGCCCGAACATGATCATGCGCGCGACCCAGAAGAAGATGATGTCGAAACCCGTCACCAGCACGGAGGTGGGATAGAACGTGCGTAGCGCCTTCGTATCCTCGGGCCAGCCGAGCGTGGAGAAGGGCCACAGCGCCGATGAATACCAGGTATCCAGGACGTCCTCGTCGCGCGTGAGGGGGAGATCCGCGGGCAATCCATGCTTGCGCCGCGCTTCGTCCTCGTCGCGGGCGACATAGATATTGCCCTCGGCGTCGTACCAGGCGGGGATGCGGTGTCCCCACCAGATCTGGCGAGAGATGCACCAGTCCTGGATCTCCTCCATCCAGTTGTAGTACGTCCGCGCCCAGTTTTCGGGCACGAAGCGGATGCGCCCGTCGCGCACGGCGGCGATGGCCGGTTCGGCCAGCGGCTTGGCCCGCACGAACCATTGGTCCGTGAGATAGGGCTCGATGACGGCTCCCGTGCGGTCGCCGCGCGGGATGGTGAGGGTGTGGCGCTCGACACGCTCAAGCAGCCCTGCCGCGTCGAGGTCGGCAACAACCTGCTTGCGCGCGTCGAAGCGGTCCAGTCCCTGGTAGGCGCTCGGAGCGGCGTCGTTGACGCGCGCGTCGGGCGTGAAGATGTTGATCTGTGGCAGACCGTTGCGCTCACCGACGGCATAGTCGTTGAAATCGTGTGCCGGGGTGATCTTCAGGCAGCCGCTGCCGAAATCGGGATCGACATAGGGATCACCGATGATCGGGATCTCGCGCTCGGCGAGGGGTAGTGTCACCGACTTGCCGATCAGCGCACGGTAGCGCTCGTCCTCGGGATGGACCGCCACCGCGGTATCACCGAGCATGGTTTCGGGACGGGTGGTGGCGACCACGACGTGTGCGCTGCCATCGGTCAGTGGATAGCGCATGTGCCAGATATGGCCCTGCTCCTCCTCGGAGACGACTTCGAGGTCGGAGACCGCCGTGTGTAGCACCGGGTCCCAGTTGACCAGGCGCTTGCCGCGATAGATCAGTCCCTCGTCGTAGAGCTGGACGAAGGTCTCGACGACGGCTGCGGAGAGGCCGTCATCCATGGTGAAGCGCTCACGGCTCCAGTCTGGCGAGGCACCGAGGCGGCGCAGCTGGCGCGAGATCTGGTTGCCCGACTCCTCCTTCCACTGCCACACGCGCTCGACGAACGCCTCCCGGCCGAGCTCGTGGCGGCTGGCGTTCTCCTGGGCCAGCTGGCGTTCGACCACCATCTGTGTGGCGATCCCGGCGTGATCGGATCCCGGCTGCCACAGCGTGCGGTCACCGCGCATGCGGTGGTAGCGGATGAGCGCGTCCATGATGGTGTCCTGGAACGCATGCCCCATGTGCAGCGTACCGGTCACGTTCGGCGGTGGGATCATGATGCAGAACGGTGGGCCCTCGCCGCGGGGCTGGAAGAAGCCCTGTTCTTCCCAGTACTGATACCAGCGGGTCTCGATCGCGTGCGGGTCGTAGGTCTTGTCGAGCGTCGTCATCGCCGTTGTTCCCGTCGTTCTGCGCAGGCGCGGCAAGATAGCACAACCACCCGCGACTCCGGATGGCCCCGTGCCGGTTTCGACGCACCTGCGACCGATCAACTGTGCTTGGGGGGCACGACGACGCGATGTCAACCCCTGAGCGGTGAGATCAGCTGGGCGCCCGGTGCAGGCGCACAAGGAGAACAGGGAGGTCTCTGCCTACGGCTCCGATCCGCCCGAGCGCTGTTCGATTGCCTTGCTGATGGCGCGCGCGACCGCCTCTTCGATGCGCTTGCTGTGGCGTTCGACCACGCGCGCGGCAATCGCCTCGATCTCGGCCTCGCTCAGCACGGTCGACTGCCTCTGGGGCGCCGACTGGTGCGGGGCTTGCGCCGCTTTGTCCTGCCCGCGACGAACCACATCGTTGAGCACGGGGATACCCTGTTTGTCCGGCGGCTTGTTCGTCATCGGTTCACCTGGTGATGGTGGAGTTCGCAACCCGACTCGCGATACCGAGTATAGCGCGCGCGCGCCGCGGAGCGGATACTCGGTGACTGGTTGACGACCTCGGCGATGCGCGCGAAACGTTCGATGAAGGGCGGGATCTCTTCGGCTTCGTTGACGAGGAGGTGGCGCGCGTCGGCGTCGTCGGGGCGATCCCCGATGACGATCGGACAGCTCGCCTCCTCCTCGCCGCCGGCGCGTTCGTGTGGCACGAAGCTGCCCTGGCTGAAGGTCCAGAGGTGCTCATCGAGCACACGCGCGTGCTCGCCAGCGGGGGCGTGTATCCAGACCCGGTGGCCGAGCCGCCACGCCTTCTCGACCAGCCGGCAGAGGTAGTTGAGCCGGCGACGCTCATCGTCGTCGGCGAGGATATAGAAATCGACGCGGGGCATGCTCGGGTCCGGATTCCGGCTGGGCACAAGCGCATCGCGTCCGCGTCTGTCACGGACGTCAACGCGTGTATACTGATTCTAGCAGGCCCCCGAGCCGACGTGCCCGCGTGCGATTTTGCCGCGGGCACGGCACAATGCGTCGACGTTGCCGCCACGCCGCAGCCGGCCCATGCGCCTCACCGTCATCGATCGTTATATCCTGCGCGAGATCCTCCTTGCCTGTGCGGCGGTACTCGCGGTCTTGCTGCTGGTGATACTGACCAACAGCCTGATCTACATGCTCGGCCAAGTGGTCGATGGCCGTATCGCCGGTGATGCCCTGCTGCCGTTGCTGCTGGCCAACGTCTCGCAGGCGCTGGTGATGCTCGTGCCCCCGGGACTCTATCTCGGCGTGCTGCTCGCCTTTGGGCGGTTGTACTCGGATAGCGAAATGTCGGCATTGCGCGCTGGCGGGTTCGGGCCGGCACGGCTCTACCGGCCGGTGAGCCTGGCCGGTGTGATCGTGTCGGTGCTGGCTGCGTTTCTCAGTCTGCAGGTCGCACCCTGGGCCGAACGGGTCGACCACGATCTGCGTGTGCAGATTGCGGAGCGTTCGGAACTCGTCGGCCTTGCCGCGGGGCAGTTCACGCGGGCATCGGGCGGCGATATCGTGCTCTTCGCCGAGCGCCGTACCGACAGCGGCATCCTTGAGGAGGTGTTCGTCGAGGCCGAGGATGGCAGTGGCGTTCCGGTCATCATCCGGGCCCGAGAGGCCGTCCAAAGGACCGATGAAGAAACCGGTTGGCGCTACATCGAGTTCCGCGACGGCCAACGCTATCGGGGCGCTCCGGGCGCGGCAGATCTCGCGGTCGTCGACTTCGAACGCCACGGTCTGCGGTTGCCGGAACAGGATGTTGATCCGGGGAGGCCCGATCGCGAGGCGCGTTCGCTTGCCGAGCTGCGTGAAGCAGGTGGACCCAAGGATCTGGCCGAGATCCAGTGGCGGCTATCAGTGCCGGTCGCCTGCATGACCCTGGCCCTGGCCGCTCTGCCGCTGGCGCGAACCACGCCGCGCAAGGGCCGCTATGGCCGCGTCGCGCTGGGGCTGCTGCTGTACATGTTCTATGCGAACTTCATGGTCATCGCGCGCGAGGCCGTTGCCGACGGCACCGTGCCCGGTGTGATTGGCATGTGGTGGGCCCACGCCGTCGTCCTCGCCGGTATCGCGCTGCTGGTGCTACAGCAGAACGGCTGGCGCTGGAGCTTCGAGGTGATGCGGCACACCTTGCGGAAGCGGCGCCGATGACACTATTGACGCGCTACATCGTGCGTACGGTCGTCGCCGGCGCGTTGCTGGTGCTCCTCGCCCTGATGAGCATCGATGGCCTCATGAGCTTCTTCCGCGAGATCGGCGATACCGGCGCGGGCGACTATACCGTCACCCTGGCGCTGCTCTATGTCCTGTTGACCTTTCCCGAACGCATCTACGATCTCTTTCCGCCTGCCGTGGCAATCGGTGGCGTATTGGCACTGGGGGCCCTGGCCGCTAATTCCGAGCTGGTCGTGATGCGGGCCGCCGGTGTCTCGATCGCCCGTATTCTCGGGCAGGTGCTTCAGGGTGGAGCCGTGCTCATCATCGCGGTGATCCTTATCGGCGAGGGCGTGGCACCCGCAAGCCAGCACTACGGCGAGCGCATGCGCGCGACTGCGATCGCCGGCGACGATGCTGCGGACAGCGCGCGCGGCCTATGGCTGCGCGATGAACATCGATTCGTCAGTATCGAGCGGTTGCGCCCGGGCTACGAGCTTGAGCAGGTAACGCTTTACGAATTCGACGAGGGCACCTTGGCGGTCACCTTGACCGCGCAACGGGTGCGATACATCGAGGAGCGCTGGATCCTCGAGTCGGTTCGCGAAACGCGCCTCGATAACGATTTTCGACGCACCCGCGAGCACGAAGAGCTGGTTCGCGAGGAGCTGCTGCGCCCGGAGATGCTCGAGGTGCTGGCCATGAGCCCGGATACGCTGCCGGCATGGCAGTTGTACGACTATGTCCGCTATCTGCAGCGTAACAACCTGGATTCCGCGACCCAGGAGCTGGCGTTGTGGAAAAAGTTGGTCACGCCTCTCTCCACACTCGTGATGCTGATGTTGTCATTGCCGGTAATCTTCGGTCCGCTGCGTTCGACTGGCGCCGGCCAGCGCATCTTCATCGGCAGCCTGATCGGGATCGGTTACTACCTGGTCTCGGAGCTCTTTGCCCATGTGGCGATCGTCTATGGCTTCTCGGTGCCGCTCGCGGCGCTCGCGCCGGTGATCCTATTCGCCGGCATTGCGCTCATCGCCCTCCGACGTACCGTCTGACGGCATCGCTCGTGGTAGCACGACGAGGCTCGTGCCGGAGGCGATGTCGTGCCAAGTGCGCTTTTCGCGATCGAAGAGACTCCAAACGAATCCGGCTGCGAGGGTGGACCACGACAGCAGGGCAACGCCATAGCGGATCAGGCAGTCTCCCCAGCTCGGACGGCGCCCGCTGTCATCCCGGATGATGACGACGCGCCACGTGCGCATACCCAACGTCTGCCCGCCATGGGTCCAGAACCAAGCGAAATAGAGGTAACCGAGGCCCAGAAGGTAGAGCCACAATAGGATTCCGCCCTCGTAGGGTTCACCCATGATGATCTCGTAGAGGGCGACCATCGGGAGCGAACCGAGCAGGATGATCGCGATCAACAGCAGGGCGTCATAGAGCATCACGCCGACGCGGCGGATCAGGCTGCAGGGCGGGGCGAAGATCGTCATTGCACTTTTCGACGTATAGAAGGCGCGCGAGAGTATCGTTGATAAGTCCGGCTCCGTCGAGAGCCGAGAGGCTGCGGCCGGCATTGGGTGATGCTGCCACGGTACGACTGGGAATGATGTATTGCCGTAATGGATCTGCGGATCAACCGCCATCTGAACCGTGACAGGGGGATGAAATCAGTTAGCAGGATGAAAGGGGAATTGCAAACAGTGCATGCACTCCTATAATGCGAAGTGCGTCCGACTAAATGGAGTCGCTCATTATGCCCCGTATGAAAGAAGATGGAACGACGGAGACGGTCGAAGGTGGAGACAGCACGGTTGCCGCAAACATGACGACAGCGACAACGGGGAGCGTGTCCACCCGCAAGAAGGCAGCGAAGAAGAAGGCCGGCGCGCGCAAGAAGGCAGCGTCGAAAAAAGTGGCCTCGAAGAAGAAGGCGGCCGCGAAGAAGACCGCATCGGGCAAGGTAGCCTCGAAAAAGACGGCTTCCAAGAAGAAGTCGGCGGCAAAGAAGAAGGCTGCCTCGAAGAAGAAGGCAGGGGCCAAAAAGAAGGCAGCGGCATCCAGTGTGACGGACCGTCTGCGCGCGCAGGTGCGCGAGGTGAAGGCCGAGCTCAAGGAAGTCAAGGATGAGCTGAAACTGGCACAGAAACGCGAGGCGGCGCTGCGCAAACTGAGCGAGGCCAAGGAGCGGGCAGTGGGACGTTTCGCGGCTCGGTGGGAAAAGGATGAACTCGCGCGTATCGAGCGCGTCGCGGGGAGTAAGCAGAAACCCGCCTCGAAGAAGAAGGCGGCCAGCAAGAAGAAGGCGGCCAGCAAGAAGAAAGCGGCCAGCAAGAAGAAAGCGGCCAGCAAGAAGAAAGCAGCCAGCAAGAAGAAGGCGGCCGCAAGGGCATGACACCGGATGGCGCGTGATGAGCAGGGGACGGGCTCGGGAGGGCTGGCCACCGTCAGCTCCCGAGCCCGCCTGATGCGATAGCCGCAATGGTGCGTGAACGGGTTGCAACTCGGACTCCGGGCGAGGCCGAGATCGACCGGTTCCTTGATGCCCTCTGGACCGAGCGCGGGCTGAGCCGGCGGACCCTTTCCGCCTACGGCACGGACCTCCGTGTATTTGCCCGCTGGCTTGCTGCACGGGATCGGCAGCTGCTTTGCGCCGGGCGGGCGGACTTGCAGGCCTACCTCGCCGATCGGGTGGGAGATGGTATCCGAGCGCGGAGCCTGCAGCGCATACTCAGTACGCTGCGGCGCTTTTATCGCTTCCAGATCCGAACCGGGGCCATGGACGTCGACCCGACGGCGAATCTTGCGAGCCCGCGTAGTGGGCGGCCGCTGCCGACTTCCCTCTCCGAGGCCGAGGTCGAGGCATTGCTGGGGGCCCCATCGACGGATCACCCCCGCGGCATCCGCGACCGTGCCATGCTGGAGCTACTCTATGCCTGTGGCTTGCGGGTGAGCGAGCTGGTCGGACTGCGGTTCGACCAACTCCACCGTGCGCACGGTATCGTCCGCCTAGTCGGCAAAGGGGGAAGGGAGCGCCTCGTCCCGGTCGGCGAAGACGCGCTCGACTGGCTCGAAGTCTATCTTGCGGACGCTCGACGGGCGCTCCTGGGTCGGCACGGCGTTTGTAATGCCGTTTTCGTCACCACGCGCGGTGCGGCGATGACGCGTCAGGCATTCTGGTATATTGTCAAACGCTACGCGCGCGAGATCGGGATCCAGCGGTCCCTGTCACCGCATACGCTGCGCCACGCATTTGCAACACATCTGCTCAATCACGGCGCCGATCTGCGTGCTGTACAGATGCTTCTCGGGCACAGCGATCTGTCGACGACGCAGATCTACACCCATGTTGCCCAGGCACGACTGCAGGAGTTGCATGCCCGCCATCACCCGCGCGGATGACGACCGCACCGTTATCGGACCACCGGCGGGGGGGGGACGGGGACCAACAGCCTGCGCGCGCCCAAACCGGACGGAGAACTGTCATGCGTCGATATCTCGTCGGGGTCGGCACCCTGCTGGTGCTGCTCGCCACAGTCACCGCGAATGCGGATCCGGATGCGTTGCGTGCGCATCTGGCCGAGGAGTATCCCGATTTCTCCGTGGATTCGATCGAGCCCGCGCCACTCGAGGGTCTCTACGAGGTCGTTTCCGGGGCTGAGGTCATGTATATCAGCGCCGATGGCCGCTATGTGCTCCGCGGGGAGTTGCTCGATCTGGTCGCGGGGCGCAATCTGACCAGCGAAGTCCAGCAACAGCTCAGTCATCAGCAGGTCGAAGCGCTTGGCGAAGAGAACATGGTGGTCTACGAGCCCGCTGGCGGCGAGGTCGAGCATCAGATTACCGTTTTCACCGATACCACCTGCGGCTACTGCCAGGAGCTGCATCAGGAGGTGCTTGCGGCGATTGACCGCCACGGTATCGAGCTACGCTATCTGATGTTCCCCCGGGCTGGACTCGGCAGCCGGGCCGCCGAGACGTTGCGCGATATCTGGTGCGCGGATGATCCGCAGGCGGCGATGACCGCGGCCAAGCGCGGGGAGAGCGTGCCTGCTCGCGACTCGTCGTGTAACCCGCCTGTGGCGGAGCATTTCGAAACCGGGCAGCAGATCGGCGTCACCGGCACGCCCTATATCCTGCTCAATGACGCCGGGCCCGTCTTTGCCGGTTATCGCCCGGTAGAACAGCTCATCGAGATGTCCCGCGAGAGTGGCGGTTTGCGCGAGTGAGCGGTGCCGAGCGGGTCATCGAGCGCCGTTGCAAGGTAGGGCGCGGTCCGCTCCCACAAAGGCATTGGCGAGTCCTCTGCCGGCCGGCCACTTCCCGCTGTTGAGTCGCTAGATGGAGACGCATTCCGCCATGGCCAAGAGCTACGACGCCTCCGCCATCGAGGTACTATCTGGACTGGAACCGGTTCGCAAGCGACCGGGCATGTATACGGATACGATGCGCCCGGATCACCTCGCCCAGGAGGTGATCGACAACGCCGTCGATGAGGCGCTGGCCGGGCATGCCAATCGGGTCGACGTGCGCCTCTACGCCGATGGATCACTGGAGGTGGCGGATGATGGCCGCGGCATGCCCGTCGACCTTCACCCCACCTATGCAGTGCCTGGTGTCGAGGTCATCCTCACGACCCTACATTCGGGCGGCAAATTCAGCGAAGGGCATTACCGCTTTTCCGGCGGTCTGCACGGAGTGGGCGTGGCGGTCGTCAACGCGCTGTCCCATCGCCTCGACGTGACGGTACGCCGCGACGGCATGGAATACGCCATGTCCTTCGCCGGTGGCGAGAAGCAGCAGGAGCTGACGCCGAATGGCCGGGTTGGCAGGCGCAATACGGGGACCCGCCTGCGTTTTTGGCCGGATCCGCAGTACTTCGACAGTATACGGTTCAGTCGTGCGCACCTGCGGCGCTTGCTGCGGGCCAAGGCGGTGCTCTGTCCGGGCCTCACGGTCACCTGGTTCGACGAGGCCGGTGGCGAGGAGGAGCAGTGGCAGTTCGCCGACGGCATGGCCGAGTATCTGCTGGGTGCCGTGGGCGAACAGGAGACGGTTCCCCGCAAGCCCTTCCAGGGGCACATGACCGGTACCACGGAGGCGGCCGATTGGGCAATCGTGTGGGTGCCTGAGGGGGAGCCAATCGGCGAGAGCTATGTCAATCTGGTGCCGACCACGGCGGGTGGTGCGCACGTCAATGGCATGCGCAACGGCCTGACCGAGGCACTGCGCGATTTCGCCGAGCGCCGCAATCTCGTGCCGCGCGGCATCCGGCTGACCGCAGAGGATGTGAACGCCCATGCCGCCTATCTGCTATCGGTGAAGTTGGCCGATCCCCAGTTCGCCGGCCAGACGAAGGAGAAATTGGCCTCGCGTGCTTGCCAGGCCTTTGTCGCCGGTGTCATCGGCGATGCCTTTGCCCAATGGCTCAATCGTCATCCGGAGTCGGGGGAGGCGATTGCGCAGCTCGCGATCAACAGTGCGCAGCGTCGCGTGCAGGCACAGAAGAAGGTCAAGCGCAAGAAGGTGGCCTCCGGGCCGGCGCTGCCGGGGAAGCTGGCAGACTGCACCAGCCAGGACGTGGCGCATACGGAGCTCTTTCTTGTCGAGGGGGATTCTGCGGGCGGTTCCGCCAAGCAGGCGCGCGATCGCAGTTATCAGGCCGTGATGCCGCTGCGCGGCAAGATCCTCAATACCTGGGACGTCAAGCCCGAGGAGGTGCTGGCTTCGCAGGAGGTGCACGACATCACCGTCGCTCTCGGCGTCGACCCCGGCAACGCCGATCTGGGCAAGCTGCGCTACGGCAAGGTCTGCATCCTTGCGGACGCCGACTCGGACGGTCTGCACATCGCCACGCTCCTCTGCGCACTCTTCGTCCGCCACTTCCGGCCACTGGTCGCGGCGGGCCACGTCCACGTGGCCATGCCGCCGCTGTACCGGATCGATGTGGGCAAGCAGGTCTTCTACGCGATCGACGAATCGGAGAAGGACGGCATCCTCGAGCGCGTTGCAGCCGAAGGCTTGCGCGGTAAGCCGCAGGTGACTCGCTTCAAGGGGCTCGGCGAGATGGATCCTCTGCAGTTGCGCGAGACGACGATGGCCCCTGAAACCCGGCGGCTCGTGCAGCTCACCATCACGGATGGCGACGATACAAACAAGGTGCTCGATATGATGCTCGCGCGCAAGCGCGCCGCCGATCGGCGCGGTTGGCTTGAACAGCACGGTAACCTCGCGGAAGTGCCCGTCTAGGGCGGAGGTGACCATGGCGATCGATCTCAGCCAGTACCTCGTCATCGGCGTCTCCTCGCGCGCGCTCTTCGATCTCACCGAGGAGGACCGGATCTTTCGTGAGCAGGGGCTCGAGGCCTACCGCCGTTACCAGCTTGAGCGCGAGAATGAAGTGCTGATGCCGGGGACCAGTTTCGGTCTGGTCAAGGCGCTGCTCCGTCTCAACGCGATCGATCAGGCGGCGCGTCGCGTCGAGGTCGTGATCATGTCGCGCAACTCCTCGGAGACCAGTCTGCGGATCTTCCACTCGATCCAGCACTACGGCCTCGATATCACGCGTGCCGCGCTGACCGGCGGCGCCTCGCTCGTGCCCTACCTACGCGCGTTCAACGTCGACCTCTTCCTCTCGCGCGATCCCGACGATGTCGCCCGGGGGCTGCAGAGCGGAACCGCATCCGCGCTGCTCTACGATGTGCCCAGCGATGTCAGCGCGGATGTCGACCAGATCCGGATCGCGTTCGATGGCGATTCCGTGCTCTTCTCCGACGAGGCCGATCGGATCTATCGGGAACACGGGCTCGAGGCGTTCCAGGCGCACGAGATCCAGCACGCCCACCGCCCCCTTCCCGAAGGGCCGTTGGCGAAGCTGCTCAAATCCCTCGCCGATGTACGGGGATTGGAACAGCCGTCGGACGCGACGGTGCCATCGATTCGCACCGCCTTGGTGACGGCTCGCAACAGCCCGGCCCACGAGCGTGTGATTCGTACCTTGATGGCCTGGGGCGTAACCATCGACGAAACCTTCTTCTTGGGGGGGATGTCGAAGCACGAGGTTCTGCAGGCCTTCCGGCCGCACATGTACTTCGATGACCATCCCAGCCACTGTGCCACGGCTGCCGGCGGTGTGCCGACGGGGCGCGTGCCCAGTTATGATGACCCGGGGACCGGTATCGGCGATTGAGGTTCCGGCCCGGTGACGGAGCGCTGCTGCGCCTGGCGTGGGAGGGAGCGTGCCGGCGATGACGGCGGGTCGTGCGAGGCGAGGGTTTTGCGGCGCGCTGCTTGCGCTTGCGGTTGCGGCCGACGCCGCATCGCCCGTTGCGGCCGGTGCGGCCGACGCGCCGGATCGGCCCAATTTCGTCTCGATCTACGGCGCCGTCAACTTCCAGGAGCGGGTTATCGAGTTCGTTCGCGACGGTACCGCCACGTTCCAGAGCTCCTATCTGTATGCCCTGGCCGGCACCTGGTCGTGGGGCCGTACCCCGCCGGCGCGCTGGGAGCTTGAGGGGCAGCTGGTGAAGCACAGCGGTTTGCAGAACCACTGGGAGGTCAATGTGGTGCCGACCGTGCGCTGGCTCCACACCCCCTGGGATCGCTATGTCGATACCCGCTTTGCCATCGGCTGGGGCCTGTCCTGGGCCAGTGAGGAGCCGCCCATTGAACCGCGACAGGAGGAGGAGGTGAGCGCGGGGGAATCGTCACGACTGCTCAGCTATACCCTACTTGAGATCGAGATGAAGCCGCCTGCCGCTCGCCACTGGAGTGGTTTCGTGCGCCTCCACCACCGCTCCGGAGTGGGCGGCGCATTCGGCGGCGTCGAGGGCGGCTCGAACTTCCTCGGCCTCGGCATCCGCTACTACTTCCGCTGAACGCCGCATCCCCGGCTGCAACACGGCGACGAGCCGTGCGAAGATACGCCACCCCGCCGCCCGTCCGTGCAGTCGGGCCGCACCTTAGCGCACTGGGATACGCATGACCGAATCTTCCGAGAACGGCGATACCTTCGAGGAGCGCGAGCGTCAGCCGCTGGCCGCGTTCGCCGAGAAGGCCTATCTCGACTACTCGATGTACGTCATCCTCGACCGGGCATTGCCGCATATTGCCGACGGCATGAAGCCCGTGCAGCGGCGTATCGTCTATGCGATGTCCGAGCTCGGACTCAACGCGAGCGCCAAGCACAAGAAGTCGGCGCGTACGGTCGGTGATGTGCTGGGCAAGTTCCATCCGCACGGCGACTCGGCCTGTTACGAGGCCATGGTGCTGATGGCGCAGCCGTTCACCTATCGCTATCCGCTCGTCGACGGGCAGGGCAACTGGGGCTCGCCGGACGATCCCAAGTCGTTCGCCGCCATGCGCTATACCGAGGCCCGTCTTGCGCCCTTCTCCGAGGTCCTCCTCGCTGAGCTGGGGCAGGGCACGGTGGACTGGCAGCCCAATTTCGACGGCTCCCTGCAGGAGCCGACCCTGCTGCCGGCGCAGGTGCCCCACGTATTGCTCAATGGCACGACTGGCATCGCCGTCGGCATGGCTACAGATGTCCCGCCACACAACCTGCGCGAAGTGGTCGACGCCTGCCTGTTGCTGCTCGATCGCCCGAAGGCGAGCATCGCCGATCTCTGCGGCTGCATGCCGGGGCCCGACTACCCGACGGCGGCGGAGGTGATCACCCCGCGGACCGAGCTTGAGCGGATCTACGCGAGCGGGGGCGGCAGCGTCAGAGCACGGGCGCGCTGGGAGCGCGAAGGCAGCGATGTCGTGATTACGGCGCTGCCCTACCAGGTCTACGGCAACCGCGTGCTGAGCCAGATCGGCGAACAGATGCAGGCGAAGAAGCTGCCGATGATCGACGATCTGCGCGACGAGTCGGATCACGAGAACCCAGTGCGCATCGCCATAACGTTGCGCTCGGGGCGGGTCGACGTCGAGGCCCTGATGGATCACCTGTTCGCTACGACCGACCTCGAACGCAGCTATCGGGTCAACCTCAACCTGATCGGCACGGATGGTCGCCCTGGGGTGCGCGATCTGCGCACGCTGTTGCGCGAGTGGCTGGACTGGCGCCAGGAGACGGTGCGGCGACGCCTGCAGTGGCGTCTCGATCGGATTACCGATCGCCTGCATGTGCTCGCCGGACTGCTGACCGCCTATCTCAACATCGATGAGGTCATCCGCATCATCCGCGAGGAGGACGAGCCGAAGGCGGTTCTGATGAGCACATTCGATCTGAGTGCGCGGCAGGCGGAGGCCATCCTGGAGCTGCGCCTGCGCCACTTGGCGAAGCTTGAGGAGATCAAGCTTCGCGGAGAGGAGGAGGCGTTACAGCAGGAGAAGGTCGACCTCGAGAAGACGCTGGGCTCGGATCGGCGCATGAAGACCCTGATGAAGAAGGAGCTGCGCGCGGTCGCCGAGACCCATAGCGATGAGCGGCGCTCGCCGCTGACCGAGCGCGGCCCGGCAAAGGCGCTGCAGGAGTCGGACCTGGTGCCCAGTGAGCCGGTGACCGTCGTGCTCTCACGCCAGGGCTGGGCGCGGGCGGCGAAGGGGCACGACATCGAACCCGAAAGGTTGAGCTACAAGGCCGGTGACGGTTTCCAGGACGCGGCTTGGGGGCGCAGTAATCAGCCAGTGATGTTCCTCGACAGCACCGGCCGGGTCTACACCCTGCCGGCCCACCGCCTGCCCAGCGCGCGCAGCCATGGCGAGCCCCTGGCCTCCCTGCTCAAGCCGCCCGATGGCGCGACCTTCGTCGCCAGCCTGATGGGGCGGGATCAGCAGCCCTACCTTTTTGCGACGGACACGGGCAATGGTTTTATCACGCGTCTCGGTGCAGTCCAGGCGCGCACGCGCACGGGCAAGGCCGTGCTGACGGTGCCCCAGGGGGCGGAGCCGCTGATTCCGGCCCCGATCTACGATCCCGCGTCCGACTGGATCTGCGCGATCCACTCCAACGGGAATCTACTGGTCTTCGCCGCCAGTGAGGTACCCGAGATGGCGCGGGGCAAGGGTGCGCGCCTGATTGGTATCCCGGCGAAGAAGTTCACGGCCGGTGAGGAGCGCATGGTGGCGATCGCCTCGGTACCCGAGAACGGCAAACTGGTGATTGAGGCCGGCAAGCGCCACACTCGCCTCCGGCGCCAGGATCTCGCTGAATACTTCGGTGAACGGGGGCAGCGTGGCAAGAAGCTGCCGCGCGGTTTCCAGCGAGTCGATCAGGCCTATGTGGACCTGTAGTACGCAGGCCTGACCGCCGCCTGGCGGGCTCGGCACGATGCAGCGTCGGCTCGCCGTCGCATGAAAGGGCGTAGGTGCGGCACTCGCGCTTTACTGTCGAACGATGAGGAGAGGGTTGTGCGGTTCATGGTTCTCGGAGGTGGTCTGGCCGGTGTGCCCACGGCCTGGTATCTGCACCAGTCCGGGCATGAAGTCACGCTGATTGATCGCGCGCCGGCGCTGGCGGCGGAGGGCAGTCACGCCAACGGCGCGATCCTGCACGCGGGCAACGCCGAGCCGTGGAACTCGCCCGCGGTCGTCGGCCAGCTACTGCGCTGGATCGGTCGCGAGGACTCGCCGCTACTGTTGCGCCCTGGTCAGCTTCCCAATCTGGCGTTCTGGGGGCTGCGCTTCCTGTGGCACAGCCGGGCCGCGCCGTACCGCTTCGGTTTGGAGGTGAACACCCGGCTGGCGGTCTACAGTCGCCAGTGCATGGAAGAGCTGGCGGCGAACACGGGGGATGGCTGGGACCGGGCCCAACGCGGCAGCCTGAAGGTCTGCCGCAGCCAGCGCTCCCTCGACGAGGTGCTCGGTGGCGTCGAGACCCTGCGCGAACTCGGTGTCGCCGTAGAAGAACTCGATCGCACGCGGGTTCTGGCTCACGAGCCTGCACTGGCAGACGGCGCTGACGATGTCCTCGGCGGCGTCTACTTCCCCGAAGATCAGTCCGGTGATCCCTGTCAGTTCTGCCGCCGGCTCGGTGCCCGGCTTGAGGCAGGGGGGGCGCAAGTCGAACTGGGCACCTCCATCCAGCGACTGGAACGTGACGGCGCGCGCGTCACCGCCGTGGTTACGGACCGCGGCCGCTTCACGGCCGATCGCTTCGTCATCGCCACTGGCGTTGACGCGCCGCAGCTCGTAGCCCCCCTGGGACTCCGGTTGCCGATTCGGGCGGTGAAGGGGTACGCCGCCACGATACCGACACACGGTCATGCGGACGCACCGCGGTTGCCTGTGATCGACGATGACCGCAAGGTGGTGATGGCCCCGCTCGGGAATCGGCTACGCGTGGCGGGGATGGCCGAGTTCGCCGGCCATGACCGGACCATCCACCGCCATCGCGTGGATGCCGTGGTGCGCACCGCGCTGGCCGCGTTACCTGCGTTCGCCGGGCGTGTCGATGATGCGGAGATCGAGCCCTGGGCCTGCCTGCGACCGCTGATGGTGGATGGCCGCCCCCTGATCGGGTCGACCCCGCTGGAGAATCTCTATCTCAACACAGGGGCGGGGCATCTGGGCTGGACCATAGCGGCCGGGGCCGGTCGCCTGGCCGCCGATCTGGCGTGCGGCCAGTCCCCCGAGATCGACCCGAGTGGTCTACTCTACGAGCGCCAGGCGAACTGACCGTGCTGCACGGACGGCCCTGGCGCTTCGTAGCGGGCGGGGGCGCTGTTCACCATCGTTTTGGCTGGGGTCAGGCGTCGGCGCTGGAGTGCCCGGCGCGTATCGGGCCGCGACGCAGGGCGAGCAGTCCGGCGCCGATGATCAGCGCTGCGCCCGCGATGAACAGCAGGTCCGGAACCTCTTCCCAGAGCAGGAAGCCGTAGACGCCGGCGAAGAGGACGGAGGTGTAGGTAAAGGGGCCGATCTGTGCCGGTGAGGCCGCGCCGTAGCCGCGGGTCAGCAACCACTGTCCGAGGGTCGCAAGCAAGCCGATCGCGATCAACAGCGCCCACATCATCGCCGATGGCGTCTGCCATGCGGCGATCGCCAGCGGCGCGGAGCACAGCGTGGCCAGCACGGCGAACCAGAACACCACGCGGATCGCGGGCTCGGTGCGCGTCAGCTGGCGGACCGAGACCTTCGCCCAGCCGGCTAGCGCACCGCCGGCGAGACCGACCAGTGCCGCAAGCTCGAACTGCCCGGTGGGCTCGAGAACCAGAATGACGCCCAGCATGCCGACCGGGACCGCCAGAACGGCCGCGCGCGAGCCGCGCTCGCCAAGCCAGAAGAGGGCGATGATCGGCATGAACAGTGGTGCGGTCATCTTCAACAGCATGCCGTCGGCGAGCGGCAGCTGGCCAAGCGCGTAAAAGAAGCAGTACATCGCTGCGAGGCCGACCAGCGCGCGCTGCAGGTAGAGCGGCCAGAGGCCGGCACTGGGCCATAGCCCCGCCGAGCCGCGTCCGGTCAGCAGTGGCAGAAGCACGAGCAGACCGATCAGGCTGCGGA